>CAZCJY010000033.1:0-16528 GCA_964498975.1 uncultured Methylocystis sp. | reverse complement strand
GAACTTCCCCAAGACCGCATCGCGTTGCGGTCGGCGGCACGACCAGCATCCGCGCGCTGTCACGCGGAGCGGCCGACCGCAACGCGATGCGGTCTTGGGGAAGTTCGAAGTCGAAGAGATCGACGCGCATGGAAGCTCAACATAAAGATGGCCGGGACAAGCCCGGCCATGACGCGCCTGTTGTAGCGCCGGTATTAGCCCAGCGTCGCCTTGACGATCTTGTCGGGATCGCGCACGGGCTCCCCGCGCTTGATCCTGTCGACATTTTCCATGCCTGAGATTACTTCGCCCCACACCGTATATTGCTTGTCGAGGAAGCGCGCGTCGTCGAAGCAGATGAAGAACTGCGAATTGGCGCTATCCGGATTTTGCGCGCGCGCCATGGAGCAGGTTCCGCGGATATGCGGCGCGTCGCTGAACTCCTGCTTGAGGTTCGGATATTTCGAGCCGCCCATGCCGGTGCCATGCGGACAACCGGTTTGCGCCATGAAGCCCTCGATCACGCGGTGAAAGACGACGCCGTCATAAAAGCCCTCGGAAACGAGCTTCTTGATATGGGCGACGTGATTGGGCGCAAGGTCTGCGCGGAACTTAATGACGACCGGACCCTTGGTCGTTTCGAGGGTCAGGGTATCGGCGGCTTCGGTCATGGGAACTCCTGTCGGATCACGGTCGCGTCCTCGAAAGGAGCGCGTCATGGCCGGGCTTGTCCCGGCCATCCACGAATAAATCAAAGTGCCTGATTTGCCTTGCGTGGATGCCCGCGACAAGCGCGGGCATGACGCGAGGTTATGGTCCTGCTCTTAGCTCTCGTCGCCGGCGAGGCGCAGCTTGATGATCTTGTCGGGATCCTTCGGCGGCTCGCCCTTCTTGATCTTGTCGATGTTCTCCATGCCGGAGACCACTTCGCCGATCACGGTGTATTGCTCTTCGAGATAGCGGGCAGGGGTGAAGCAGATGAAGAATTGCGAATTGGCGCTGTCATTGTCCTGGCCGCGGGCCATGCCGACCGTGCCGCGCAGGAACTTCTCCTTGGAGAATTCGGCCGGGATATTGGGCAGATCGGACTTGCCCATGCCTGTGCCGGTCGGGTCGCCCGTTTGCGCCATGAAGCCGTCGATGACGCGATGGAAGGGCGCGCCGTCGTAGAATTTACGCTTTACGAGCGTCGTAATCTGCTGAACGTGCTTGGGTGCGATGTCGGGCCGCAGCTTGATGACGGTGCGGCCGTATTTCGTGTCGAGGTTTAGAAGCACGTCTTCGGCGAAAGCCGGCGTTGCAAGAAGCGCGCTCGCAGCCGTGGCGGCGAGCAGGAAACGGCGGGTGAATTTCATAAAGCCTCCCTATTTATTGCCGCGCCTTTCGATGGCGCGTTTGAGGGCGTCGACGGAGGCGGCCGGCGCGAAGGCCGACACGTCGCCGCCAAGCGCCGCGATCTGGCGCACGAAGGTTCCGCTGATATGGCGAAGCCCCGGCGCGGCAGGCAGGAAAACCGTGTGAATGTCGGGCGCGAGCGTCCCGTTCATTCCCGCCATCCGCATTTCATAGTCGAAATCGGTTGAATCGCGCAAACCGCGCAGGATGGCGCAGGCGCCATGCGCGCGGGCGGCCTCGACGACGAGGCCGTCGAAGCTCGTAACGTCAAAGGCGCAGGGCGCTTTGAGCGCGGCGCAGGCGTCGCGGATGATGGCGGCGCGCTCTTCGAAGGCGAGGAGCGGCGTCTTGCCGTGATGCACGCCGACGGCGACGACGATTCTATCGAACACCGCCGCGCCCTGCCCGATCACATCGAGATGGCCGTTGGTCAGCGGATCAAAAGTGCCGGAGTAGAGGGCGGTGCGCGCGGTCATATTAGGGGTATAGGGGATTTCGGCGGCTTGTGGGAGGGTCGCCCGGAGGTCGCCAAATGGGGAAGACGAGCGCCGGCATTCTTCTTTTCCGCAAGGTCAAAGGAGAAGTTCAGTTTTTGCTGGTTCATCCCGGCGGCCCCTTCTGGGCTAAAAAGGACGCCGGCGCATGGTCGATCCCCAAGGGCCTATGCGACGCGCAGGAAGACCCGCTCGCGGCCGCCAGGCGCGAACTCGAAGAAGAAACCGGCATTGTCGCGACAGGCGATCCCATGCCGCTCGGCGCCTTTATTCAGCCGAGCGGCAAGACGGTCGTCGTCTTCGCGCTCGAACAGGATTTCGACCCCGCCAATCTGCGCAGCAACAGCTGTTTGGTCGAGTGGCCGCCGAAGTCCGGCAAGCAAATGGAAATCCCCGAGGTCGACTGCGCTGGCTGGTTTTCGATCGAGGAGGCGTTGGAGAAGATCACGAAGGGACAAGCGCCGATCGTGAGGGCGCTGGCGGAGAGGTTGGGGGCTGGGGCGTGACCGCGAGAGGCGCCACGATCCCCCCTCTCCCCGCTTGCGGGGAGAGGGTTGGGGTGAGGGGCTTGGCGGTTTGCGGCCGGTTTGAGCAGGACGGAAACGGTCCTATAATTCGCGTTCGAAAAACGAGATGCACGATGACGAAACTCCTCGAAAAGGCCATCGACAAAGTTCGCAACCTGCCCGAAATGGAGCAGGACGCGATGGCGATAATCATCCTCGACGCGATCGAGGCAGGCGCACAGCCCGCGCCGCTCGACGAGGCGACCATCGCCGCGCTGGAAGAAGGCCTGTCCCAGGCGCGGCGCGGCGAATTCGCTTCGGATGAGGAAGTCGCGGCTCTCTGGAAGCGCCATGGTCTATGAAGGCGCGCTTCACGCGACGGGCGCTCGCCGACATTTCGCGCGTCTTTGCTTACCTAGATGAACGAAGCCCAGCAGGCGCGGCGAACGTCAAGCGCGCGTTGAAACGGACAATCGATACAATCGAGACCTTTCCTGTGGGTGGGCAGGCTTCCGGCTGGAAAAGCCTGCGCGAACGGCCCGTCGGCCCTTATCCTTACATCGTTTATTGGGCGGTGGAGGGCGATGAAATTTGGATCGTGCACATCCGGCACGCCGCGCGACGAAGGCCGCGTGGGTAGGAGCTCTGCTGCGGAGGAGCGGCGAGGCCTATGTCGATCTGTTGGCCGGCGTGTATGGAACAGCCTTTTGTCTCGCCCCGCTGCGCCGGTCAGCGTGAAGGCGGAAGGCTGAGAAACGCCCTAATGCCACCCATGCAAGAGCGTCATTGTGACGGGAAAATCCTAAATTGAGTGGACCGAAATGAGTTGAACCCAAGGTCAACATCCGAGCCGATTTTCCTTCCACGGAGATTTTGAAAATCAATATTCAGTTTGCCGCATCTCCCTCCTCCCCCTCGCCCACATCGCCGATATGCTCGACCGACACGACGCGCTCGTCCTCGGCCGTATTGAAGACGATGACGCCCTGCGTGCCGCGGCCGGCAATGCGAATGCCTTCGACCGGGCAGCGGATGAGCTGGCCGCCGTCGGTGACGAGCATGATTTCGTCGCCATGCGCCACCGGGAATGAGGCGATAAGCGCGCCGTTGCGCGCATTCACCGCCATGGCGACGATGCCTTTGCCGCCGCGCCCGGTCGTCCGATATTCATATGACGAAGTGCGCTTGCCGTAGCCGTTCTCCGAGACGGTCAGAATGATCTGTTCGGCCGCCTGCATCTCGTAAAAGCGCGTGTCGGAAAGCTCCACGGCGCCGGCCGCCTCTTCAACGTCGGCGCCTGCTTCCGGCGACACGTCTTCGCCCATGCGGCGGCGCAGGGCGTTTGCGCGCTTGAGATAGGCTGCGCGCTCCTCACCCGCCGCCTCAAAGTGGTGGAGGATCGACAGCGAAATCACGCGGTCGCCCGCGCCGAGCAATACGCCGCGCACGCCCATCGAGGTGCGGCCCTGGAAGACGCGCACCTCCGGCACGGCGAAACGGATGCATTGCCCGTCGCGCGTCGTGAGCAATATGTCGTCATGTTCGGTCGCGGTGGCGACATCGACGATCGCCTCGCCCTCGTCGAGTTTCATCGCAATGAGGCCATTGCGGCGCACGTCGACGAAGTCGGAAAGCTTGTTGCGTCTCACCGTGCCGCCTGTCGTCGCGAAAATCACGTCGAGCGTCGCCCAGCTCTCTTCATCCTCGGGCAGCGGCATGATGGTGGTGATGCGCTCATTCTGCTCGAGCGGGAGCATGTTGACGAGCGCCTTGCCGCGCGCCTGCGGGGCAGCCAAGGGCAAGCGCCAGACCTTTTCCTTATAGGCCTTGCCGAGCGAGGAGAAGAACAGCACCGGCGTATGGGTGTTGGCGACGAAGAGCCGGTGGACGAAATCCTCCTCCTTCGTCTGCATCCCCGCGCGGCCCTTGCCCCCGCGTCTTTGCGCGCGATAGGTCGAAAGCGGCACGCGCTTGATGTAGCCGGCATGCGAGACGGTGACGACCATGTCCTCGCGTGCGATGAGGTCTTCGTCCTCGACCTCGCCGTCGGCTTCGACGATTTGCGTGCGGCGCGGCGTGGCGTAGGCTTCCTTTACAGCCAGCATCTCGTCCTTGACGATGCCGAAGAGCCGCTCGCGCGAGCGCAAAATGTCGAGGTAATCGGCGATCTCGGCGGCGAGCTTGTTGAGGGCTTCGGCAATCTCTTCGCGCCCCAGCGCGGTGAGGCGTTGCAGGCGCAGATCGAGTATGGCGCGCGCCTGTGCTTCCGACAGGCGGCAGGTTCCGTCTTCAGCGAGGCGATGGCGCGGGTCGGCGATGAGCTCCACGAGCGGCGCCATGTCTTTCGCGGGCCAGTCGCGCGCCATCAGCGCTTCGCGCGCGGTCGCCGCGTCGGGCGAGCCACGGATCAGACGGATCACCTCGTCGATATTGGCGACCGCGATCGCGAGGCCAACTTGCAGATGGGCGTTGTCGCGCGCTTTCGTCAGACGGAATTTCGTGCGCCTTGTGACGACGGTTTCGCGGTAGTCGACGAAGGCGCGCAGCACGTCGTGAAGCGTCATCAGCTCCGGCCGTCCGCCGTTGAGCGCGATCATGTTCACGGGGAAGCTCGACTGCAGCGACGTATGGCGCCAGAGCTGGTTCAGCACGACGTCGGACACCGCCTCGCGCTTCAGCTCGATGACGATGCGCATGCCATCGCGATCGGACTCATCGCGGAGATCGGCAATGCCCTCGATCTTCTTTTCCTTGACGAGTTCGGCGATGCGCTCGATCAGCGCCGCCTTGTTCACCTGATAGGGAATTTCGGTGAAGATGATCGCCTCGCGATCCTTGCGCAACGTCTCGATCTCGGACTTGGCGCGCATGATGATCGAGCCGCGCCCGGTCGCGAAAGCGTTGCGGATGCCGCCGCGCCCGAGGATCGTCGCGGCGGTCGGGAAGTCCGGCCCCGGCACGATCTCCATCAGTTCCGCGACGCTCATGTCGGGCCTGTCGATCATGGCGATCGCGGCGTCGATCACTTCGCCAAGATTATGCGGCGGAATATTCGTCGCCATGCCCACGGCGATGCCGCCGGCGCCATTGACGAGGAGGTTGGGAAAACGCGCCGGCAGGACGGTCGGCTCGCTCTCCTTGCCGTCATAGTTCGCCTGGAAATCGACCGTGCCCTCGTCGATGTCCTCAAGCAGGGCGAGGGCGGGCTTTGCGAGCCGCGACTCGGTATAACGCATCGCCGCCGGCGGATCATTGTCGACCGAGCCGAAATTGCCTTGCCCGTCGATGAGCGGCAGCCGCATGGAAAAGGGCTGCGCCATGCGCACCAGCGCATCGTAAATCGCAGCGTCGCCATGCGGGTGATATTTACCCATCACGTCGCCGACGATGCGCGCGGATTTCACATAGGGCTTATCCGGCGTATGGCCGTTCTCATGCATCGAGAACAGAATGCGCCGATGCACGGGCTTCAAGCCGTCGCGTACATCGGGGAGCGCACGCGACACGATGACGCTCATCGCGTAATCGAGATAGGAGCGCTTCATCTCGTCGGCGATGGAGACCGGTTTGATGTCGGAACCGGGCTTGTCGGGATCGTCTTTTTTCTTTTCGTCGTCGGCCAATTGCGCGCCAGTTCGGATGAGCGTTTTACGTCACTTCCGTATAGGCGATTCGACGGCGCGGGGCCAGTCCCGAGACATCTAAAACTACTTTTATTTACAGCTAGTTATGGAGCAGCTACGCAGTCGCTTTGGAAAACGGCGAACTATTTCCTCCTGCTGAGGCGATCGGCGCTTGTTTTCGCTTTCTTCACGGCCGCCCGGCGGGCGGCGTCAAGCGCCAATCTCGCCCAGCGGCGCAGCTCGTCAGGGTCTTCCAGCGCCTCGTCCGGCAGGCGCCAATAGGACATCGTCACCGGCTTGCTCTTGCCCGCATAGACGAAGGGACTCGAGCCGGCGGCTTCGAATTGCGGCTTCGTGTCTGCGTCCGCCTTCAGATAAATTTCGCCCTCTGCTTCGAGCGCGAAGAAAAATCCATCGGCATAGACGCCGTGGCCGCCGAACATGCGTTTGACCGCGACCGGGCCGAAGGGCGCAAATAGCTCTTCGATGCGTTCGCGGTTCATGTCGCGCCTGCGTGGGCCTTAGGCGCTGGCGCGACGCAGCGCCTCGCTGGCGTTAATCGCCGCGGAGGTCGCCGCTTCATCGCCCGGCTCGATAAGGCCGAAGCCGTCGTCCTGCGGCTCGGGCGCTTTTTCCTTGGCGACCAAGGAGGCGCCCTCAGGCGCGGGCGTCGGCGACGCCGTTATCGGCGGAGACTGCTCCAGAGGCTCCGGCGCGGCGCCCGGCAAGGTGCGGGTCTTCGGGCGCACGGCGCGAGCGACATTTACGGGCGTCGCGGGCTCTTCGACCGCCTGCCCCCGCATTTTCAGGGCAAGCTTCTTCAAGACCGACGCCGGTTCTTCAGCAATGTTGGGCGTAGCCGCTTTACTGACTGGCGCGGGCCTCAGTCCGGCGACTTTGAGTTTTCCTCGCAGAGCCGTCAGTTTTTCCAGAAGGCCGCTGGGCGCCGATTTTTCCGTCGCCACATTCTGTTCAGCTTTGACGGGCGCGGCGACCGAGTTTTTCTTCGCGCCGTCTGTCACAAATTTCGCATGGAGCGTCGGCAGCAGCCGGGCGAAGAGAGAGACCGGCGCTTGCGGCTTGAGCGCCGTTTGTATTGCGGGCGCCGAGGGCGCTACGCGAGGCGCCTCACGACCGACGGGCGCCGGCTTGCCGCGCCGCCGCCATATGGCGAAGGCGCAAGCGATCGCCGCGAGGGCGATCACCATCGCCTTCCATAATTTGGCGGCAAGCGCCATCAGACCAAGCGCTGCGCCAGCGTCTCCGGTCTCGACCGGCGAGCGAATGGGCGTCGTTTTTGCGGAAACGTCGCTCGTCAAGAGATCGGCGGCCGTATAGGGCGCGACCTTGTCCGTCTCTGGATTGGCGTCCTGATAGGTCTTGTCGTGGTCGTAAACGATGGTCTGGGCGAGCGCGAGCGCCTCGTCTTTCAGCTTGTCCGCCTGTTCACCGCCTTCGGCCAGACTGATTTTGATAGCGCCCTGGCGACCGAGCGCCCAGGCCTCGCAATTGAAGAAACGATCTGGCGCGCCCGCACCCATCTGGCGCGCTACGCTCACGCAAGCAGAAAGCCTGTTCTTCTCGTCGAGAGCTGGGGCGCTCAGCCAACCCGCCAGCGCCACCGGCGGTTGCCCGGCGCTCGCGCGCTGCGCATTCACTTCAGGAAGGCCAGCTTGGAAGGCCGCAAGCAGCCTTTCGGCGTCGAGCGCGGCGGGATCTGACTTGATGTAGCCGTCATCAAGCAGATCGACGGGCGCAAGCCAGCGCAAAGAGTCGCCTTCCGGCGCGATTAAACCTTGCGTCGTCGGCTTCCATTCCATGCCGGCTTCCTTGGCGAGTTCGCGCGCCGGTTCGGCCGGCAAATAGCCGCGTCCAGCCGGAAGCCACATCGTCGCCCGATCGGCGATGCGCACTTCGGCGGGGCCCTTGACCCCTTGCGCAAGCAGCGCCGCGACGCGCGCGACTGGATTGAGAGGCGGGGCCTCGACCGGCGCCGGCGCGGCCTCCGCCGGCTGGGGAGCGGCATTTTCAGCTGGCGCAACATTGTCTTTTGCGGCGACAGGCGGCGCCATGGGCGCTTCGACCTCGGCGGCTCGTGGTTTTTCCGCCGTCTGGGGCGCGAGCGCCTCCTCCAGCGGCGACGGACCGGTTTGCGACTGCGGCTCAACCGCGGGAGCCGCTTCGGGCGCGACAGGGGCGCGCTGATCTTGCGCTTGCGCTGGAGCGGCCGGCGCCTCGATGGCAGGCTCAGCGGTCGCTTGCGGCGCTACGTTCTGTGGGACCGCGTCCGATTTCGGCGGAACCAGCGCCATATGCGAAGGCTCACTCGCCTGCTCCTGCGGTTTTACGAGCTCGACTGGTTTCGGCGATTCTGCGAGGGGCATCTCCGCAACTTTCGGCGCCCCGGCGGATTTCGCCGCAGGAGTTGGTTCGGCTTTCGCCTGCGTTGGAGGGCTATGCTCGGGCGTCGCGGCGACGGCGCTCTTCTTCACCGGCTGCAGCGGCGCCATCTCAAAAATGATCTCGCGCGCCTCATCGCGCGAGATCGGCGCCATGTGCTGAATAAGCGCCTCGCGCGCCCGGGCGGCGTTTTGAACGGAAAAGCAACTCGCGGCCATGGCGAGGCCAAGGGACGCAACGAAACGCGAACTGCGAAACAGCATCGAACCGACTCCAAGACGCATAGTGGCGCGTCGAAGTCTGGAGTTCGATGCTGAAGAAACGCTGTATGCTTCCCGTCAAGGCCACGGAACAAACTGTCAGGGTTAACCTAAGGTATATCGCTTCGGCTAAGAACCGAGGCTTCCGAGCGCAGCGCGTTCGCTCGCGGGGTCGGCGGGCGTCAACTCGACGCTTTCGCCGCAGCCGCAGGCCGAGGTCTGGTTCGGGTTCTCGAAGACGAAGGTTGAGGCGAACTGGGTCGTCTTCATGTCCATTGTCGCGCCGAGCAGATAAAGCACGGCCTTGGCGTCGACGATGACACGCGCCCCGTCGCTTTCGATCACCTCGTCGCCCGGCTGCGGCTCCGCGATATCCATCTTATAGGACATGCCGGCGCAACCGCCCTTTTCGATGGAAACGCGCAGACCCTCGTCCGGGCCCGCCTTCGCCAGCAGCGCGCGCACGCGCTCGGCGGCGGCGGGGCTGACGCTCATCACGCTCATCTTGGGGATAGCGGCCATCACAAATCGCTCCTTCCGGGCGCTTTCGCCGTCACCACATGTCGAGCGCGACGCGCGCTTCATCCGACATCCGGCTTTGATCCCACGGCGGATCGAATACCATATTCACCTTAACGTCGCTGACGCCGGGCACGGCGCTTACCGCGTTCTTCACCCATATGGGCATTTCGCCGGCGACCGGACAACCTGGCGCCGTCAGCGTCATGTCGATCTCGACAATTCCCTCGTCGGCGATATCGACCCGGTAAATGAGCCCGAGTTCATAAATGTCCGCTGGGATTTCCGGATCATAGACGGTCTTGAGCGCCTTCACGATGTCGTTCGTCAGCCTCTCATTTTCGATGGCCTGAGGCGTCCGGTCCGACGCCGCGAGTCCCGCTTCGCTGGTGTTGGGAGCATCGTTCCTGAGCACGAGATTCTCCTCAGGCGAAAAGGGACCGGGTCCTGACGAGCGCTTCGGCCAGTCGATCGATCTCGTCGCGTGTGTTGTAAAGCGCGAATGAGGCGCGGCATGTCGAGGTCACGCCAAACATCGATAAGAGCGGCATCGCGCAATGCGTGCCGGCGCGAACAGCAATGCCTGAGCGGTCGATGACGGTCGCGATGTCATGGGCGTGCGCCGCCGCCATGTCAAAGGCCAGGATCGGCCCCTTGTCCGGCGCGCAGCCGTAGATGCGCAGTCCTTCGATCTGGGTCAGGCGCTCATGCGCATAGGCCGTGAGATCCGCTTCGTGCTCGCGGATCGCGGCGCGGCCGACCCGCTCCATATAGTCGAGCGCCGCGCCGAGGCCCACGGCCTGAGCGATCGGCGGCGTGCCGGCCTCAAAACGATGCGGCGGGGCGTTATAGGTCACGGCGTCGCGCGTCACGGTCTCGATCATCTCGCCGCCGCCGCAGAAGGGCGGCAGCTCTTCAAGCCATTTACGCTTGCCGTAAAGCGCGCCAATCCCCGTCGGGCCATAGAGCTTATGGCCGGTCAGCACGTAGAAATCGACATCGAGCGCCCGCACGTCGACATCGAGATGCACCGCGCCCTGCGCGCCGTCGACGACGAGCGGGACGCCATGAGCGTGGGCGATGCGCGCGACATCGGCGATCGGCGTCGGCGTTGCGAGGACATTCGACATATGGGTAAGCGCGACGATCTTCGTGCGCTTCGAGAACAGCTTCTCGAAGGCGTCGAGATCAAAACGCCCGTCATCGTCGACCTCGATCCATTTCAGCACGGCGCCCTTGCGCTCGCGCAGGAGATGCCAGGGCACGATATTGGAGTGGTGCTCCATCACCGACAAAATGATCTCGTCGCCTTCGCCGACATGCGCCTGTCCGAAGGAAGCGGCGACAAGGTTCAGAGCTTCCGTGGCGCCGCGCGTGAAAATGATTTCGTCCGTGGATTCGGCGTTCAGAAATTTCCGCACGGTCTCCCGCGCGCCCTCATAGGCCTCCGTCGCCGCATTGGCGAGATAATGCAGGCCGCGGTGCACATTGGCGTATTCATGTTCGTAGAACCGCGTCAACCGCTCGGTGACCGCGCGCGGCTTTTGCGCGGAAGCGGCGTTGTCGAGATAGGCGAGCGGCTTGCCATAGGGACGCTCCGAGAGGATCGGAAAATCCTTGCGGATCGTTTCCACGTCATAAGGGGCATGAATGCGCGCAAGCTCGTTCATCGTGTAATCCTTCGGGAAAGCCACGCGCTGACGCGTTCGTTCAAGAATGCGCGCAACGCGTCAGCGTCGAGCGCCTCCATCGCCTCATTTGCGAAGCCTTCGATCAGCAAGGCCTCGGCCTCTCGGCGCGGCAGCCCGCGCGCGCAAAGATAAAAGAGCTGATCCTTGTCGAGCCTTCCGCATGTCGCGCCATGACCGCACTGCACGTCATCGGCGAAAATCTCGAGCTCGGGCTTGTTGTTCATTGTTGCCTGGTCGGAGAGGAGCAACGCCTTTGACTGCATCGCGCCGTCCGTCTTCTGTGCGCCAGGCCGCACGACAATCTTGCCCTGAAATACGCCGACGCTTTGCTCATCGAGAATTGTTCGGAAGCGCTCGCGGCTTTCGCCATGAGGCCTGACGTGATCGACGACGAGCGTGGTGTCGGCGTGCAGGCGCCCGCGCCCAAGCGTCGCGCCATTGAAGGCCGCTTTTGCCTTCTCGCCGTCGAGGCGCGCGAAGATTTGCCGACGCGTCAATCCGTGGCTTTCAATGAGCGCGAAGGAATTGAGCGTCGCGCCGGCGTCGAGATGCGCCAGGAGACTCAGCAGCCGGATCGCCTGTTCGGCGCTACCGGAAAAATATGTGACGAGATCCACGCAGGACCCCGTACCTAACCGAAGCGCGAGCGTGTGATTATCCTGCGCCGGCGCGGCTGAAAGTGCGCCGATCGTTTCGACCAGCGTTGCGCGGGCGCCGGCGCCGACCATGACCAGCGCGCGCGTATAGGTCGATTGCGCCGCCTCGGAGGAAAGGAGGGTCGCGATCTCGATGGCGCGCTCGATCCGCGCCCCGGGGGCGATGCGAAGCACGACTCCGTCCTGCATCAGCGCGGCGTTGAGGGCGATCATCGCATCGTCCGCGCCGACATCGGCGCTCGCGAGGGCCGTCATCACTTCCGGCTCGCTCTGCGCCAGCGCGTCACGCAAGGATTGCGCGAAGACGCCCTCGGGCAGCCGCGCAATGTCGGAGAGGTCAGGCCGGAACGCGCCGTCAAGCGTGACAAGCCGGAACGAATCATGCGCGCGAGGTATCGTCAAACTGGCGTGAGAAGCGACTGCGAGCGGCGCCGGTCTGTTCAAAGCTGTTTTGAGATCGGTGTAATGCCAGGATTCGACGCGACGGTTGGGCAGACCGAGCTCGACGAAGGACGCCCAAGCGGCCGCGCGCAGTTGCGACGCGCCCTTGTCGCGCATTTCTTCGTAGAAGGAGGAAAGCGTCGCTTCCGCTTCGCTCGCCAGCTTGATCATTTCCCTACGCCGCCTCTTCCGTGAGGTAATCCTGATAGCCGCGCTCTTCCAGCTCCAGTGCAAGCTCCGGGCCGCCCGAACGCATGATGCGGCCCTGCGCCATCACATGCACCGTGTCGGGCCTGATATATTCGAGCAAGCGCTGGTAATGCGTGATGACGACGAAGGCGCGCTGCGGCGAGCGAAGCCCGTTGACGCCGTCCGACACGACGCGCAACGCGTCGATGTCCAGTCCCGAGTCCGTTTCGTCGAGAATAGCGAGGCGCGGCTGCAGCAGCGTCATCTGCAAAATCTCCATGCGTTTTTTTTCGCCGCCGGAGAAGCCTGCGTTGAGAGGCCGGCGCAGCATGTCTTGATTGACGCCGAGCGCGGCGGCGGCTTCCTTGACGCGCTTCATGAAATCAGGGGTCTGCAATTCCGGCTCGCCGCGCGCGCGACGCTGCGCGTTCATTGCCGCCTTCAGGAAGGTCATGGTCGCGACGCCGGGAATTTCGACCGGATATTGGAAGGCGAGAAACAAGCCCTTGGCCGCACGTTCCGCGGGGTCGAGGTCGAGAATATTCTCGCCGTTGAGCCGCACCTCTCCCTCCGTGACGTCATAGCCTTCGCGGCCGGCGATCACATAGGAGAGCGTCGACTTGCCCGTCCCGTTCGGTCCCATGATGGCCGCGACCTCACCGGCCTTTACGCTGAGCGTCAGACCCTTGAGAATTTCGCGTCCGCTGACCGAGACGTGAAGGTTCTTGACTTCGAGCATTGTAAAAAAACTCTTCCCGGTCTCTGGCGTCATGGCCGGCCTTGAGCCGGCCATCCACGTCTTGGTGTTCCGTAATGCTTCGTCGAGCGTCGCGTTGCGGCTTGGCGTGGATGGCCGGGACAAGCCCGGCCACGACGCGCGGAAACCATCACCCCACGCTCCCCTCAAGCGAAATCGAGATCAGCTTCTGCGCCTCGACCGCAAATTCCATCGGCAGCTGCTGCAGCACGTCGCGCACGAAGCCGTTGACGATCAGCGCCGTCGCCTCCTCTTGCGTCAACCCGCGCTGCATGGCGTAGAAGAGCTGATCCTCCGATATCTTTGACGTCGTCGCCTCATGCTCGAATTGTGCGCTCGGGTTCTTCGACTCGATGTAAGGAACCGTATGCGCGCCGCACTCGTGACCGATCAGCAGGCTGTCGCATTGCGTGAAGTTGCGCGCGCCGTCCGCTTTACGATGTGCGGAAACCTGACCGCGATAGGTGTTTTGCGACCGACCCGCTGAGATGCCCTTGGAGATGATGCGGCTCTTGGTGTTCTTGCCGAGATGCAGCATCTTCGTGCCGCTGTCGACCTGTTGATAGCCGTTCGACACGGCGATCGAATAGAACTCGCCCTGCGATCCGTCGCCACGCAGAATGCAGGACGGATATTTCCATGTGATGGCCGAGCCCGTTTCCACCTGCGTCCATGAAATATGCGAATTGCGGCCGCGGCAGTCGCCCCGCTTCGTCACGAAATTATAGATGCCGCCTTTGCCCTTGCTGTCGCCGGGATACCAGTTCTGCACGGTGGAATATTTGATCTCGGCGTCGTCGAGCGCGATGAGCTCCACCACCGCGGCGTGAAGCTGGTTCTCGTCGCGCTTGGGCGCCGTGCAGCCTTCGAGATAGCTGACGTATGAGCCCTCGTCGGCGATGATGAGCGTGCGCTCAAACTGTCCGGTCTTCTGTTCGTTGATGCGGAAATAGGTCGACAGCTCCATCGGGCAGCGCACGCCTTTCGGCACATAAACGAAAGAGCCGTCCGAGAAGACAGCGCTGTTGAGCGTCGCATAGAAATTATCCGTCGCCGGCACGACGGAGCCGAGATATTTCTTCACCAGTTCCGGATGCGTCTGCACGGCCTCGGAGATGGGGCAAAAGATCACGCCCGCCTTGGCGAGCTCCGCCTTGAAGGTGGTCGCGACCGACACGCTGTCGAACACGGCGTCGACCGCAACTCTCCGCGTCTCGACGCCCGCGAGAATCTCCTGTTCGCGCAGCGGAATGCCGAGCTTTTCATAGGTGCGCAGCAATTCGGGATCGACTTCGTCGAGCGTTTTCGGCCCGGGCGTCGATTTCGGCGCCGAGTAGTAATACAGGTCTTGATAGTCGATCGGCGGATAATGCACGCGCGCCCAGTTCGGCTCCGGCATCGTCAGCCAGCGGCGATAGGCCTCCAACCGCCAGTCGGTGAGCCACTGAGGTTCGTTCTTCTTGGCGGAAATGAAACGGACGATGTCTTCGTTGAGGCCCTTGGGAGCCTTGTCCGATTCGATATCGGTCGAAAACCCGTACTTATAAGCGTCGACGTCGATAGATTCGACGCGCGCAACGGTCTCCTGGCGAGCCGCCATCTTTCTTTCTCCTCGTCACGACGGGTTCAAGGCCCGCCGGCCGATCGCTCCGCCGTTGCTTTGGCGTCATTTCTCCCCAAGATCGCAGCGCACTCTTGGGGGATCACGCCTTAACCGACGGAATGTCGCGATCTCAACCGATCGACGACATGTGCAAGAACCTTTCCAAACACTTCTACATCCTCTTGCGAGGAAGACCAACCCATACTGGCCCTCAGCGCCTCTTTTTCTTTCGCGCCCATCGCCGCAAGGACATGAGATTCCATGACTTTGCCCGAAGAGCAGGCTGAGCCGCTGGAAAGCGCCACGCCTTCCAGATCAAGCGCCATCAGCATGGTGCGGGCATTGAGGCCGGGGATGGCGAAGGCGCTGGTATTGGCGACGCGCGGCGCGCCTACTCCGTAGAATCGGGCGTCCGGCGCGATATTCAAGACTTTGCGCTCCAATACGTCCCGCAATGCGGCAAGCCGTGCGCTTTCCCGTCCCAGATCGATTGTCGCGGCTTTCAAAGCCGCGGCGAAGCCGGCCACGCCTGCGACATTTTCCGTCCCGGCGCGCCTGCCGAACTCCTGGCCGCCGCCGCGCAGCAGCGGCGCGTCGATATGAAAGGCGTCCTCGCGAAAGGCGAGCGCGCCGACTCCCATCGGCCCGCCGAGCTTATGTGAGGAAAAGAACAAAATGTCCGCGCCGGTCGTGGCGAATGTCGTATTTATCCGCCCTATCGCCTGAGTGGCGTCACAAATGACAACGCCCTTCGCCGCATGCAGCCGTTCCGCCGCCTCGGCGACAGGCTGGATGACGCCCGTTTCATTATTGACCGACTGTAGGGCGAGCATCACGCGTCGGCCGCTGTGACGCGCAAGCGCCGCGTCGAGCGCGTCGAGCGAAAGCGCTCCCTCTCGCGTCAGCGCCGCCTGCTCGACGGCTCCTAACGGAAACCGATGGCCCTGAATTACGCATGGATGCTCGCCTGCGCCGACAAGCAGCACATCGAGCGGCGCGGCGTCGCGCCCGGGGCGAAGCGCGGGGGTGAGCGCGAGATTAGCCGCCTCGGTCGCTCCGCCCGTGAAAACCACGTTGCGTCTAGCCGCGCCTATGGCCTGCGCGACGGTCGCCCGCGCCTCTTCAAGCAGCGCCTTGGCCGCCCGACCTTCCGCATGGATCGAGGAGGGATTGCCGAGCGTCTCCAGCGCCTCGAGCATCGCCGTCCGCGCCTCGGGGCGCAGCGGCGAGGTGGCGTTATGGTCGAGATAGACGCGGCTCATGGGAGAGATGTAGCCGCTCTAGGCGGGAAGCGGGAGGGGCCTCGTCATGCGCTGGGGCGCGACCCTCTCCTGTCTGGAGAGGGCTGCGCCCGCAAAATCATGGCTGCGCGGACTTCGCCAGTCGCGCGAGACTGACGAATTCCGACCGATAGCCGAACGGATCGTCGCCCTTGGCTGCCTGGGCGAGTTCGATCACGTCGTCGTAATTGAACTTCCCGAGATAGGGCGCGCCTTTCAACAATTGCCCGAAAGCGGCGACGGCGATCGAGAAACGCACATCGTCCGACGCGCTTGCGAGCTTTTCCGTCGCCTGCGAGTCGGCAATCGGCTGCGTCATCAGCCGCGACGTGTCTTCCTTGGGCAACTTGTAACGCAGTTTCAGGAAGCCCAATTCCCCGCCGTCCGAAGCCTCAGGCGCTTTCGCGGGCTTGGCGTAGCGCAGATCGTCCACGAGCTTCTTGTCAGCGCCGGCGGGCGTGATCTCATAGATCGCGGTCACGCGATGACCGGAGCCGACGTCGCCCGCGTCCACCTTGTCGTTGTTGAAGTCCTCGCGCCGCAGCGTCCGCGTTTCGTAACCGATGAGGCGGTATTCCGAGACGCGCGCGGGATTCCACTCGATCTGGATTTTTACGTCCTTGGCGATCGGAAAGAGCGTCGAGGACGCCTCTTCGACAAGGATTTTGCGCGCCTCGTTGAGATTGTCGACATAGGCCGCCGTCCCATTGCCGTTCTGCGCCAGCGTCTGCATCA
>CAZCJY010000032.1:1823-16619 GCA_964498975.1 uncultured Methylocystis sp. | reverse complement strand
CGGCTCGATCCAGAAGCGGTGAGGAGCGCCGATCAATTCTTCATTTTGGCGAGCGCGTCGCGGCAGTCCGGCGTGACCTCGTCCTTATGCGCCTGGAAACAGGCGATGATGCGCCCGCCGCCCGGCATGACGTTTGAGCAAAGCCGGGAGTAGTCCGACTTGCATTTTTCTTTCACATCGTCGGGGATCTGATTTCCCGGCGCGGCGCGTGCGGGTGCCACGCAGCAACAATAAGTCGCGATCAGCAGCAGCAGGGCGCGGCGCATTCTCTCTTCCTTTCGGCTCATATCGGCGTTCGACGCGCGAAAATCTCGTAGGGCGTGCAAATTGGCAGGGAGCCAATTCTGACGCGCTCATGGTTGAGAAGGCAAGCGGCGCCCGAATGCGGCCCGGCGCAGCCCCCGTCGTTACGGCGATCGGCGCTTCCAATCGCCGCACGGATTTCAAGCTTCGCCGCTGCGACTTGGCGCGCCCTGCCGCTCTGGTTTAAGAGAAAGGGGAGAGAAGCTAGAGGAAACCATGTCCGCGATCCCCGATTTCACCAACATTCCCTTCGCTCCCGCCGCGCCCGTTCAGGACGCCGCGCCGCGCCGCTGGCTGACGCCGGAAGGGATCGAAGTGAAGAACGCCTATGGCCCCGAGGACATCGAGGGCCTTCCCTTCGTCGACGGCTTTCCCGGCGTCGCGCCTTATGTGCGCGGGCCTTATCCGACCATGTATGTCGCCCAGCCCTGGACGATCCGCCAATATGCCGGCTTCTCCACCGCCGAGGACTCGAACGCCTTCTACCGGCGCAACCTCGCCGCCGGCCAGAAGGGCCTCTCCGTCGCCTTCGATCTCGCGACCCATCGCGGCTATGATTCCGACCATCCGCGCGTCATGGGCGACGTCGGCATGGCTGGCGTCGCCATCGACTCCATCTACGACATGCGCATGCTCTTCGACGGCATTCCGCTCGATCAGATGAGCGTGTCGATGACGATGAACGGCGCGGTGCTGCCCGTCCTGGCGCTCTTCATTGTCGCGGCGGAAGAGCAGGGCGTGCCGGCCGAGAAGCTCACCGGCACGATCCAGAACGACATCCTCAAAGAATTCATGGTGCGCAACACCTACATCTATCCGCCCGAACCCTCGATGCGCATCGTTTCGGATATTTTCGCTTACGCCAGCAAGCATATGCCGAAGTTTAACTCGATCTCGATCTCCGGCTATCACATGCAGGAAGCGGGCGCGACCGCCGATCTCGAACTCGGTTACACGCTCGCCGATGGCGTCGAATATGTGCGCGCCGGCGTTGCGGCGGGCCTCGACATCGACGCCTTTGCGCCGCGCCTTTCCTTCTTCTTCGCCATCGGCATGAATTTCTTCATGGAGGTGGCGAAGCTGCGCGCCGCGCGCCTGCTCTGGGCGCGGCTGATGAAGGACCTTGGCGCAAAGTCGGAAAAGAGCTTGACGCTGCGCACCCATTGCCAGACATCGGGCTGGTCCCTGACCGCGCAGGATGTTTACGTCAACGCCATCCGCACTTGCGTCGAGGCGATGGCGGCGACGCAGGGCCACACGCAATCGCTGCACACCAATGCGCTGGACGAGGCGCTCGCCTTGCCGACCGACTTTTCGGCGCGCATCGCCCGCAACACGCAGATCGTGCTGCAGCAGGAGAGCGGAACGACGCGCATCATCGATCCCTGGGGCGGCTCTTATTATGTCGAGCGCCTGACCGCCGAACTCGCCAAGAAGGCCTGGGCGCATATCGAAGAGATCGAACAGCTCGGCGGCATGGCCAAGGCGATCGCCGCCGGCGTTCCCAAGCAGCGCATCGAGGAGGCGGCGGCGAAGACGCAGGCCCGCATCGACAATGGGACTCAAGTCGTCGTCGGCGTGAATAAATTTCAGCCTGAAAACGATGTGGCGCCAAATGTGCTGAAGGTCGACAACGCCGCCGTGCGCACGGCGCAGCTCGACAAGCTCAAGAGGCTCCGCGCCGAGCGCGACGAGGCAAAGACGCAAGAAGCGCTCGACGCGCTGACGCAAGGCGCGACATCGGGCGCCAATCTCCTCGATCTCGCGGTGAAGGCGGCGCGCGCCAAGGCGAGCGTCGGCGAGATTTCCTATGCGCTCGAAAAGGTCTTCACGCGCCATCAGCCAAAGGCCAATGTCATCTCCGGCGTCTATGCGCGAGAAGCTGGCGAGGACGATCCAGCGGTGTCGCGCGTGTGCGGCATGACCCAGGCCTTCGAGGAGAACGAGCGCCGCAAGCCGCGCATCCTCGTCGCCAAGCTCGGCCAGGACGGACACGACCGCGGCCAGAAAGTGATCGCTTCGGCCTTCGCCGACATGGGCTTCGACGTGGTGATCGGCGATCTTTTCGCCACGCCCGACGAAGTGGCCAGGAAAGCGGCCGAGGCGGATGTGCATATCGTCGGCGTCTCGACCATGACGGCCGGCCATCTGACGCTGACGCCGGAACTGCGCGACGCGCTCGCCCGCGTTGGCAGGCAGGACATCATGATGGTGGTTGGCGGCGTCATCCCGCAGCAGGACTTTCAGCAGCTCTATGACGCGGGCGCTGCGGCGATCTTTCCGCCCGGCACCAATATCCCGCAGGCGGCGGAGCAATTGCTGCACGAGCTGAACATCCGGCTGGGCTATGCGCAGCGCGAAGTGGCAAAGGCGGGGTAGCTTTCTGCGCTCTCGCGCGTCATGGCCGGGCTTGTCCCGGCCATCCATGAAAGCTGCCGAAAGGTTCTGACGTGGATGCCCGCGACAAGCGCGAGCATGACGCCTTCGGCCGTCGCACTATCTATCTTTGCGTCGGCAAGGGAGAGTCGCGATGGACGAAGATGCTTTCAATATGGCGGTTCGCAAGTTCCTAAAGGAAGTCGGCGTCACTTCGCAGCGCGAGATCGAGCGGATCGTCCGCGAGCATAAGGTCGCGGGCGGACGGCTGAAGCTGCGGATGGCGCTGACGGCCGAGGGCACGCCGCTCAATCATATCGTCGAGAGCGAGATCGAGGTCCGCTAGACCCTTCCTTTGCAAATCTGACGCATAGCCGCGGCAAGGTTTCTCGGTCCGAATGGCTGGCGAGGGGGAGCGCGCGGCGCGCTGAATGGGAAATGCGTCAACTCATCGCCGGGCTTATGGCAGCGGCGCTGTGCGCCTGCTTTGCCCGCGCGCAGGAGGTCTCGCCCGAACGCGGTCCGACGCCGCTCGGCGTGTTCGGGGCCAGCCTGCTCCCTACCGGCCAATGGACCGTTTCGGTCGCGGGCGGCCTGATGAAAAGCGCCGGCTCGCTGGTCGGAACGCGCTGGATCTCGCCGCAGGAGACGGTGCTCGTCGCGCCCTGGTTCTTCAACCCGACGCTGCCGACGCGGCTCGTGCCGCTGCATCAGCACGTCTCGACTCAGACGGTCAATCTTGGCTATGGCTATCACGAGCGGCTGACGCTGTTCCTTTCCCTGGGAATGATCGAGAAGACTCTCGACGCAACCACTTTCTATGGTTCGCGCGGTCTCGTGGAATTGCCCAAAAGCTACACGGGCGCGGCCGGGCTCGCCGATGCTGCGGCCGCCGCTATCGTGGCGCTCTATCGCGACGATGTGCATCATCTGAACGTCAACTTCGGCCTGTCGCTGCCAACGGGCGGAATCAACAACACTTTTGCGCTTCGCGGCTCCGACGGCGCCTACGCCACGACGCGGGCCTTTTACGGCATGCAGCCCGGCGCTGGCACGATCGACCTCATGCCCGGCCTCACCTATTCCGGCGACAAGGGCGCCTGGTCCTGGGGCGCGGCCTATCGCGGCCATCTGCCTGTCGCGGGCAACCGCAACGGCTATCTCTGGGGCGACCTGCATGAAGTTAGCCTCTGGGGCGGCTATGATTTTCTGCCGGGCGTGACGGGCACACTGCGCGTCGCCGCCATACGCCAGGGGCCGATCCGCGGTTTCGACAAGGAAATGCGCGGCCGGGCTCAATCGGCCAATCCCCATGATTATGGCGGGCGTCGCGTCGATATTTTCGGCGGCGCGACGATCAAGGGGGAAGTCTTCGGCGTTGACGACTGGTCGCTCGCGGTGGAAGCGGGCGTCCCGATCTTCCAGGCGCTGAACGGCCCGCAGATTGCCCGCGCCTTTCAGGCCACGGTCGCGCTGAAACGAGCGATGTGACAGGGTCGCATCGTCGGCGGCATCTCGAAACTGTCTGGAGGGTGGCGAGAGAGACGGGACTTGAACCCGCGACCTCCGGCGTGACAGGCCGGCGCTCTAACCAACTGAGCTACTCCCCCGCGGCGCGCTTGCGAACGCGAGAGGCGCCAGATAGCGCAGGCGCTTGACGAGGTCAAGGAAGTTCGGCCTTGGGCGTCCGGAGTCGTGGCAAAACGCTCGGTAAGCATAGGTGCGCCGCCCGCGTGGCTTTTCTTTCCTTCCTGCCTGCTTTAAGCCTTCGCGCATACAGGAGGACGGGGTGTTGGACAACGACACGCGCAGGCGCCGCATCCGCGTTCGCGCCTGGCGCCGGGGCATGCGCGAAATGGACATTCTGATGGGCGGCTTCGTCGACGCGCGTCTCGCCATCCTCGACGACGACGAACTCGCCGAACTCGAGTCGCTGCTCGATATGCCCGACGACGAAGTCTTCCGCTGGCTTTCCGGCGCGCAGCCCCCGCCGGCCGAACGCGACACGCCTTTGCTGAAGAAGATCATCGCCTTCCACCGCCACGACGGGCCGATTCATTGAGCGCGAGCGCGACGAAACAAAAAGGCGCGCGCGCCGACCTCGACGCTGCGCGAAGGAGTCTCGCCAAAGGCGAAAGGCTCGTCTTCGCCCATGCGCCGGAAGGGTTCGACGCCTTCGTCTGCGCCGATCTCGCACGCGCGCTGGCGCGCGAAGCGGAAGGGCAAGCCGCCGTCTTCGTCCATGTGGCGCGCGACGCCGCGCGCTCGGCGGCATTTCGCGAAGCGTTGCGCTTCGCCAATCCGGATGTCGAAATCCTCGATATTCCGGCATGGGATTGCCAGCCTTACGATCGCGTCTCACCGCACGCCGGAATTGTTGCGCGACGTATGACGGCGCTGTCGCGCCTTTCGCGCGCCAAATCCTCAGCCGAGCGGCCGCGCGTCGTCACCGCCACCGCCGACTGTCTGCTGCAGCGGGTTCCGCCATTAAAAATGGTCGCGGCCGAGAGCTTCGCCGCCGCGCCGGGCAATGTGGTGAAGCTCGACGAACTTGCGCAATGGCTCGAGTCGAACGGCTATCTGCGCGCCAGCACAGTGCGCGAGACCGGCGAATACGCCCAGCGCGGCGGCATCGTCGATCTTTATCCGCCCGGCCTTCCCGCGCCGATCCGCCTCGATTTCTTCGGCGATACGCTTGAATCGATCCGCACTTTCGATCCCGACACGCAGCGCGCCACGGGGCAACTTCGCGCCCTCGATCTCACGCCGATGAGCGAAGTGCGTTTGACGAGCGACGCGATGCGCCGCTTCCGCCAGTCCTACGCCGCGCGCTTTGGCGGGCAGACGCGCGGCGACGCGCTTTATGAGGCGGTGAGCGAGGGGCGCCGCCATCATGGCATGGAGCATTGGCTGCCGCTCTTTTACGAGCGCCTGGACACGCTCTTCGATTATCTCGGCGATGCGCCCTTAATGCTGGACCCGCTTGTGGACGATGCGGCGGCCGAGCGCTTGAAGCAGATCGCCGACTATTACGACGCGCGCAAATTCACGCATGATCTCGATCCGACGGCGTCGACCTACAAGCCGCTGGAGCCGAGCGAACTCTATCTCACCCCCGAGGAATGGCGCGCGGCGCTGGACGTCCGCGCGCTTGCGCAATTTTCTCCCTTCGCAGCGCATGAGGGCGAGAAGGCGATCGATTGCGGCGCGCGGCCGGGCCGCGATTTCGCGCCCGAGCGCAACACGCCAGACGTGAATGTGTTTCAGGCGGCGGCGGACCATGTTCAGGCGCAGCGCGCGTCCGGCAAGAATGTCGTCGTCGCCGGCTGGTCGGACGGCTCATGCGAGCGGCTCGGCCATGTGTTCGCCGAACATGGCTTGCGCGATTTGCGGCGCGTCGCATCGCTCCCGCAGGCTTTGTCGCAAGGAGCCTCGCTCGCCGTGCTCGGGATCGAGCATGGATTCGAGACCGAAACATACGTCGTTCTCGGCGAGCAGGACATTTTGGGCGACCGGCTCGTTCGGCGCCGGCGCAAACGCAAGCCGACGGAAAATCTTCTCGGCGAAGTCGCGGCGCTCACCGCTGGCGATCTCGTCGTGCATGTCGATCACGGCATTGGCCGCTTCATCGGCCTCGAGACGATCTCGGCCGCCGGCGCGCCGCATGATTGTCTCGAGATTCACTACGCCGGCAGCGACAAGCTTTATCTGCCTGTCGAAAACATCGAACTCTTAACGCGCTATGGCGGCGAGGACGCCGAGGCGCAGCTCGACCGTCTCGGCGGCGTTGGCTGGCAGACGCGCAAGTCGCGGATGAAGAATCGCATCCGCGAAATGGCGAAGGGACTGATCGAAATCGCGGCGCAACGCCAGCTGCGCCAGGCGCCGAAGCTCGCGCCGCCGGAAGGTTTGTACGACGAATTCTGCGCGCGCTTCCCCTATGACGAAACCGAAGACCAGCTTGCGGCGATCGACGCGACGCTCGACGATCTCGCCTCGGGTCGGCCGATGGATCGGCTGGTTTGCGGCGACGTCGGCTTCGGCAAGACGGAAGTCGCATTGCGCTCCGCGTTTTGCGCCACGATCAACGGCAAGCAGGTCGCGATCGTTGCGCCAACGACGCTGCTCGTGCGCCAGCATTACAAGACTTTTTCCGAGCGCTTCTCAGGTCTGCCCGTGCGGATCGGCCGGCTGTCGCGCATGGTCGGCGCGGCGGAGACGCGCGAGACGAAGAAGGACCTCGCCGAAGGCCGCATCGAGATTTTAATCGGCACGCATGCCGTGCTCGGCAAAGGCGTGTCGTTCAAAGACCTCGGACTCGTCGTCATCGACGAAGAGCAGCATTTCGGCGTCGGCCATAAGGAGCGTTTGAAAGAATTGCGCGCCGAGGTGCATGTCTTGACGCTTTCGGCGACGCCCATTCCGCGCACGCTGCAACTCGCCATGACCGGCGTGCGCGAACTTTCGATCATCGCCACGCCGCCGATCGACCGGCTCGCGGTGCGCAGCTTCATCTCGCCCTTCGATTCATTGATCGTGCGCGAAGCGTTGCTACGCGAGCGCTATCGCGGCGGACAGGCTTTTTTTGTCTGCCCGCGCATCGAGGATCTGGAGGAGGCCGCCGCCTTTCTGCGCGAGAATGTGCCGGAAGCGAAATTCGTCATCGCGCATGGCCAGATGAGCGCCAGCGAACTCGAAGACAAGATGTCGGCCTTCTATGACGGCAAATTCGATATTCTGCTCTCGACGACGATTGTCGAATCCGGCCTCGACATTCCGCGCGCCAATACGCTCATCGTTTGGCGCGCGGACATGTTCGGCCTCGCGCAGCTTTACCAATTGCGCGGTCGCGTCGGGCGCTCGAAACTGCGCGCCTATGCGCTGTTCACCACGCCTGCGAACCGCGCGATTACGCCGCAGGCGCAGAAGCGCCTCGAAGTGCTGCAAACGCTCGACACGCTCGGCGCCGGCTTCCAGCTCGCGAGCCACGATCTAGACATTCGCGGCGCCGGCAACCTTCTTGGCGAAGAGCAATCCGGCCATATCAAGGAAGTGGGCTACGAGCTTTACCAGCAGATGCTGGCGGACGCGATCACGCTCTTAAAGGCGGGCGTCGAGGAGCCGCAGGAAGAAGTCTGGTCGCCGACGATCGCGATCGGCGCGCCGGTGACGATCCCCGAGGATTATGTCGCCGATCTGACGCTGCGCCTGCAGCTTTATCGCCGTCTTTCAACGCTCGAAACCGATCACGACATCGAGGCTTTCGCCGCCGAGATGATCGACCGTTTCGGTCCCATTCCGCCGGAAGTCGAGCAGCTTTTCGAGATCGTCGCGATCAAGGCGCTCTGCCGGCGCGCCCATGTCGAGAAGATCGATGCGGGGCCCAAGGGCGTCATCGTGTCGTTCCGCGACAATCAATTTGCAAATCCCGCCGGACTCGTGCGTTTCGTCTCGGAACAGGGGACGCAGGCCAAGGTGCGCCCCGACATGCGCATCGTCTTCATCCGCGATTTCGAGACGATGAAGCAGCGGCTGGCCGGCGCGCGCCGCATCCTGCGCTCGCTCGTTGGCATCGCCGAGAAAAGCAAAGCGGCGTGATGCTGCAGCGCGACGAATCGCCGGCTCGCCTGATTGCTTGATCTGTGACAAAGTTACAGACGGTCGCCTGCGCCAAACGCACGGTCGAACGGATCATCAAAGGTGCGGTCGCGCCGTCGTTTTCGTGGCCGTCGCCTTCACCAAATAAACATCGCTAGGGGAGGTTGTCATGACGACGCGGAATAAATTCTCGCGCGGGACATGTTTGGCGACGAGCGCCGTTGCGCTGCTGTTCGCCGCCGGCGTCGCCGTCGCGCAGACGGAGCAAGGCGGCATGGACCATAGCAAGATGGACCATGGCAAAATGGATCATGGCGATCACGGCGCGGCCAACGCCCCGACGCAATGGGCGGACCCCGGCAAGACGCAGGCGGGCGCGGCCGACGCCGGCAAGGCGGAGGAGCCCAAGGGCGACACGGGTAAGGGCGACGCGGGCAAGAGCGACGCCGGACACGCCGGCCACCACCCGGGCCAAGGCGGCATGATGGGCGGCATGGGCGGCATGATGGGCGGCATGGGCGGGATGTCCGGCATGAGCCATGGCGGCGGCCAGGGCGCTGACGGCATGGGCGACATGTCCCATTCCGGCGGCGGCATGAGCGATAAGATGGGCGGGATGATGAAGCATATGATGTGCGGCTTCACCGAGCATCTCGAAGGACGTCTCGCTTATCTGAAGGCGGAACTGAAGCTCACCGATGCGCAGACGGGCGCGTGGAACACATTTGCCGACGCCTGGCGCTCGGCGGCGCAGAAAGCCACGCAGAAATGCGACGCCGCCGATATGCGTATGGACCATTCCAAACCCGCCGTGCTGCATAAGCTCGCGATGATGGAGAACCACATGGTCGATCATCTCGACGTCGTGCGCGCGCAGAAGGCGGCGATCGAGCCGTTGTTCACCGCGTTGAGCGATGAGCAGAAGAAAACCGCGAGCGAGACTCTGACCGGCATGATGAAGGTCGGCATGTCCATGGGCGGCATGATGGGCGGCGGCGGCATGGGCGGCATGTCCCATTCCGGCGGTGGCATGCAGCATTAGAACGCGCATAGTCATTCCCGGTGGGCCTTAGGCACGACCGGGAATCCATTGATGGTGAGATTCATTGTCTGGATTCCCGATCGCGCGCCTTGCGCGCGTCGGGAATGACACATCTCACTCCACCGAGAACTCGCGCATCATGCCTGCATCCTCATGTTCGAGGTTGTGGCAGTGATACATGAAGCGACCCTTGAAATCGCTAAACGGCTTGACGATTCGCACACGCTCGCCGGGCGCGACAAGCACGGTGTCCTTTAGCCCGCTATCGACGACGCCCTCGCGGACCGACGCGTAGGCTTCGTCGTCGCCGCCTTCGAAAGTCCGCCCGACGATCTCGAAGGGCTGGCCGTGCAGATGGATGGGATGGGCCATCGACATCATGCCCATCATTCCCATTCCGCCCATTCCCATATGGCCGCGCTCGTGGAAAATCTCGATGAGTTGCACGGTGTCGACCGGAATGCGCTCGCGCGGCTGGATGTCGTCATGACCGTACGGGCGGCCATTCAGCAGCATAGACATATGCGCCATGGTGATGGCGATCGGTATCGGATCTTTCGTATTGGCGATTTCTTCGCTGCGATAGCGTTTGATCGTCGAAAGCTTCTCCGGCAGTTTCGGACTGTCGCTCATCGCGCGCGTTACAGTTGCGGCGAACAACGGATATTCGTCGCCGACCATCAGCGCGCTTCCCATCATGCGCTGCGCCATCGGCGGGATCATTCCGTAGAAGCGCCCGCTGCGCATGGTGAGTTTCGAGCCCACCGCCCGACCGCTGAAATCGACGAAGAGATCGACGCGTTCCGCCGGCGAGAGCATCACATAGGGCCGCGTCTCGGGTTTCTCCAACAGCCCGCCGTCAACGCCAATGACGGTGAGCGGCGTCCCATCGTCCCAGCAAAGTTTGTAGGTGCGGGCGTTGGAGGCGTTGAGAAGGCGCAGCCGATAGGCGCGGCTCGCGACTTCCAGCTTCAGGTTCGGGCGGCCATTGACGAGAATGCGATCGCCGTAAAAGCCGAACATGCTCGTATGCATGTCGTCGCCGTAAGCGAGCTGATTATCGTCATCGAAGGAGCGGTCCTGTAGGACGAGCGGGATTTCGAATTCGCCGGAGGGAAGGCCAAGCGCGCGCTCCTCCTCGTCCTCGACAATGATCGCGCCGGCGAGGCCGCGATAGACCTGAGTCGCCGTCGCTTCATGCGTGTGCGGATGATAGAAATTCATGCTCGCGCGATTGCGCATCTCGAATTCATAGACGTAAGTCTCGCCCGGATCGATCGCCGCCATTGGATGGCCGTCCATGAGCATGGGGACATGCAGGCCGTGCCAATGGGCGATTGTTTCTTCGGGCAAGTCGTTGCGCAGGCGGATGCGAATCTTCTGTCCCTTAACGAAGCGCATCAGCGGACCGAGATAGCTCTCCGGCGAAACCGTCAGCGCGTTCGGCGGCCCTTTAATGAGATTGCCGGCGTAGCGCCATACTTTCGTCGGCTTGCCGCTTAGAATTTGCGCTTGGTCGCGCTTGCAGACCAATTCGATCTCAACGTCCGGATTGAAGCTCTCGGAAGCACGGTTCGGCGCGATCCGGCCCATAGCATGGCCTTCGCCATAGGCCCGCCAAGGCGCTGCGGCCGCTGCGGCCCCAAGGAGAAACCCGCGGCGGGATAGTTGCGCCAAGCGCTGCATGAGACCCCCTTCCGCGCGGGCGTCCGCGCGTCGCGTTAAATTAGCTGCCTCTTATATAAGCAGTCCATGCGCGATGATAACTGCGGCAAAAGGCGTCATCTTTTTTCGCGGAGGCGCGCGCTTTGGACAAAAGGCGGATATAATTTGACAAGCGGGCGCCGCATTGGCGCGGCCCAATCACCCATGCAGATCGGTCATGAAAGCAGCGGCGGCGTCCAGAGCATGGCCTGGAAAGGCGTTAAGCGGATTTCCCATAAGGACATGCTCTTAGAATTCCTTCTGATTTTGAGCGAGTCCTGGTCGATCGCGCGTTTCCGCGCGAGCGGGACGCGCTCCAGCGCGGCGTTTCATCGCAATGAACGACAGTAGCGGACAGCGCGTCTTTAGCGCGACATTGGCCGCGGCCGCATTAGACCGGCGCCGCGTCCTTGTCGCGCGTCCGCGCTTCTTCGCTTTTCTCGCATTATGCCTGCTGCTGCACATTGCGCTGGTCACCTTTCTCCTTTGGGAAGATTGGCGCTTGGCGCGCGAAGCGCCGCCCGCAATGGAGGAAATTCCGGTCGAGGTCGTCACTGAGCCGCCGGCGCCAAAGCAGGAGCAGCCGCCGCAGCCTGAGCCTGAGAAGCCGCCCGAGCCGCAGCAGCAGGAGCAAAAGCAGAAGCCTCCGCCGCCCCCGCCGCCGGAGGAAATCGAGAAGCCCGCCTTCGACGCGCCCAAGGCGGAGAGCAAGTCGAAGTCAGAGGTCGACGCGCCGGAGCTCAAGGAGCTCAGGACGCCAAAGAACGAGCCGCCGAAGGAAAATGTCGCGCCCAAGGACGACAAGCCTCAGGGCTTGAAGGACGCTGAGGACGATGAGGGGAAGGCCAAAGCGCCGGAAGAGACCAAGGAGACGTCGCTTGAGGATAAGTCCGACGCGGAGATCATCGAGCGCGCCGAGCCGATCCAGAAGCCGCAGGATAAGCTAGATCCCAACGAGAAGGGCCCGGCGAAGAAGGGCGAGTCCAACTCCATCGCCGATCAGCTCGCGGCGCTCGCGCCAATTCCCGATTATCAGCTTGCGGCGCCGCCCAAGCCTTCGCCGGTTGGCGGCGGACAGGCGAAGACCACCTATCTGACGATCCTCTATGGCCTCATCATGCCGCATATGCATATTCCGCCGCGCGTGCGGGCGAGCCAGACGATGGCCAAGGGCGTCGTCGCCTTCTATATCGACGAGATGGGCAATCTCACCCATCAGGCGGTTTATAAGTCGAGCGGCGCGCCCGAACTCGACGCCGCCGCGCTCGCCGCCGTGCGCCGCGCCGCGCCTTTCCCGGCGCCGCCGCGCGGTCTGCCGCATTCGATGCTGTTCACTTACGCGACGAAATAGTCACGCAAGCGCAATCGCGGAGACAAGCCGGCCGTAATCCGGCTCTTGCCGATGCACGCTGCGGCGATAGCTGAAGCAGCGCGCCTCGTCGGCGTAAGTGTCGACGCCGACATTCTCGAACGAAGCGACGCCGAGCTCTTCGACGCGCGAGGCGATGAAGCCCGGAAGATCGAACATCGCATGGCCTTCGCGGTTTGAAGGCGCGAAGAAGCGCGCAAAATTCCGGTCCGTCTCGCTAAAGCGCGCGACGAATTCCGGCCCGACTTCGTAGCTCGTGGCGCCGATGGCCGGTCCCAGCGCGACATGAATGTCGGCGCGGCGCGCGCCTTGCGCCTCCATTTCCATGACCGTCGCTTCGATCATGCCCGTGAGCGCGCCTTTCCAGCCGGCATGACACGCGCCGATCACGCCGGCGCGCGCGTCGGCGAAGAGCAGCATGCCGCAATCGGCGCCGGTGACGCCGAGCGCAAGCGCGGCCTCGCGCGTCACAAGCCCGTCGCAGCGCGGGCGCGCATCGGCGTCCCACGGCTCATTGACGACAAGCGCGTCGGCCGAATGAATCTGAAACGGCACGAGCAGGCGCTCGGCTTCAACGCCGACGCGCGCCGCCATGCGGGCGCGATTTTCCGCGACGCGCGCCGCGGCGTCTCTCGAGCCGACGCCGCCGTTAAGCGAAGCGTAAACGCCGTCCGATACGCCGCCCTCGCGCGTGAAGAATGCGTGGCGGAGGCCGGGCAAATCAAGATTTCGCGCCGTCAGCGCGGGCGGTACGGATGTCATGCGTTTCAGATTTTATACGAAAAAGCCCGGCAGGTCCGGCATGTGGGGATGCGTCACCGCCATAACCTTGAAAAGCCCGCCCATCTGGCGGCGCGCGTCGTCAGTTCCGGTCAGACGTTCGAAAGCGTCGAAGATCGCCTGGGCCTGCTCTGGCGTCGCTTTTTTCGACAAGGCTTGCGCGCGCCGTTCGATGCCAAGCTGCAGCAGGAAATGCGCCTGCGTCACCGGACCCATCACCTTTGCGCCGCGGGCGCGCGCGGCTCGGCCGAGCGCGGCGAAATCGACATGGGCGGTAAGGTCGGCGTCGCCCGGCGCCGCCAGCGGATCGACATAAGCGTGGCGCGTGACCGCCTGCAGGCTGTCGCCGAGCGACGTCTGGTAATAGCCGTAATCAACGAGAAGAAGCGCGCCGCCTTCGGCGACGATCCGCGTGGCGATGTCGCTCATCAGGCGTTGGCCCGCAGGGCAGATTTCGATGATGGACCCTTCGCGCGCGGGAACGGTGAGCGTCGGCTCGACATGCTCCGCGAGGCCGAAGGCCAATTCGCCCTCCGCGTCGAGACCAATGAGCCGCTCGCGCCAGCCGCCGATGGTCTTGACGAAATGCCTGACGGGCAGCGCGTCGAAAAACTCATTGGCGAGGATGAAGGCGGGTCCGTACGGAACTTCCGAGAAATCCGAATGCCACGCGACCGGTTTTGCGGCGTTGGCCAAAGTCTGGCGCTGCGCTTCGCGCAACACGGGACTTGTCTCGACGAGATGCACGGAGGTGGCGGCGAGAAAATCCGGCGCAATGCGCGCGACGCGCAATATGTCGGACATGAGCGTGCCGCGGCCAGGACCCAGTTCGACGAGACGCGCCGGCGAAGTCGAACCGCCCGCGCGCCAGGCTTCGCTCGTCCAGACGCCGAGCAATTCGCCGAACATCTGGCTGATCTCCGGCGCCGTGACGAAATCGCCGCCGGGACCGAAAGGATCGCGCGTCATGTAATAGCCGTGGCGCGGATGGCCGAGGCAAAGCGACATATAGCGCTCGAGCGTCATCGGCCCGTCATGGGCGATCGTCTCGGCGATTTCCTGGCTCAGCGCGCTCATGCGGGTGCGCTCCGCCGGCGCAGCGAAAACATGATCGCGGCTGCGCCGAGCAAGACGAGCGGCGCGGAAAGAACCATGCCCATGGTCAAGCCGTTCCCCAGCGCTTCCTGCACGGGATCGGGCTCGCGGAAGAATTCGCAGAAGATGCGCGCGAGCCCGTAGCCGACGCCGAACAGGCCGGTGACGAGGCCCGGATGTTTCAGCCCGCCGTTTCGCGCCGCGATCCATAGCAGCAGGCCGAGCGCGACGCCTTCGAGGCCCGCTTCGTAAAGCTGGCTCGGATGGCGCGACGCCTCGCCCGCGCCGGGGAAGACCATTGCCCAGGGGAGGTCGCTCTCACGTCCCCACATCTCGGGCTTGATGAAATTGGCGAGCCGCCCGAAGAAAAGGCCGACCGGCGCCACGGCCGCGCAAATGTCGCCGACGGTGAGCAGCGGAACGCCGCTGCCGCGCGCATAGAGCGCAATGCCGATGATCGCGCCAATGAGGCCGCCGTGAAAGGCCATGCCGCCTTTCCATGTTTGAAAAATTTCGAGTGGATTGGCGA
>CAZCJY010000032.1:0-1813 GCA_964498975.1 uncultured Methylocystis sp. | reverse complement strand
GATTGGCGAAGTAGAAAGCCGGGTCGTAGATCAGCACATGGCCGAGACGGCCGCCGATGACGATGCCGAATGCGACATAGACGAGAAGATCGTCGACGCCCGCTAGCGTGGGGCGCGGTTGCCCCGGCGTCCAGAGCGCGTCGTTCGAAACCAGCGCGCGCATGCCCAGCCAACCGAAGATGAAGCCGCCGATGTAAGCAAGCGCATACCAACGCAGCGGCACGGGCCCGATATTGACCGCGACGGGATCGACCACCGGAAAGGGAAGCACGAAAAAGGGCATTGAGATGAGGTCCGGGCGCGAGGCGCGCGACTCGAAACTCCACGCCCCGTTACCTTTTACCCGCCGCCCGGACCGATGTCATGTCCCCCTGGGCGCCTGCCTACGCCGCCTTTTGCTGCGACACGAACCGGCCGTAGAAGGTTTCGCCCTTCGCCGCCATGTCGCGCAGCAGTTGCGGCGGCTCGAAGCGTTTACCGTATTTGGCGGCGAGCTTGTCGCAAAGCGCGACGAAAGCCTTCGTTCCCATGCCGTCGATGTAGGAGATCGTCCCGCCGGTGAAGGGCGCGAAGCCGAAGCCCAGAATCGAGCCGACATCCGCCTCGCGCGGATCGGTGACGACGCCTTCGGCCATGACGCGCGCGGCCTCCACCGCCTGTGTTACGAGGAAACGCTGCTTCATCTCCGCGACATCGAGCGTATCAGGATCGAGCTGCGTTTTCGCCAGCGCCGCGAGGCCCGGCCAGAGGCTCTTCGTCCCGTCGGCGTGATAATCGTAAAAGCCCTTGCCGTTTTTGCGGCCGAAGCGCCCATTCTCCTCGACCATGAAGCGCAGCACGCGCTCCTGCGCAGGATCGACGGAGCCTTCGCCGAGATCCTTCTTCGTCGCCTGCAAAATCTTCCACCCCAGATCGAGCGCGACTTCGTCATTGAGCGTCAGCGGGCCGACCGGCATGCCGGCCATGCGCGCGACATTTTCGATCATCGCCGGCGGCACGCCGTCGACAAGCATGATCTGCCCTTCCCGAACGTAATTTAACACGCAGCGATTGGCGTAGAAGCCGCGCGTGTCGTTGACGACGATCGGCGTCTTCTTGATGATCCGCACGAAATCGAGCGCCGTCGCGAGCGCGCGGTCGCCGGTCTTTTCGCCGACGATCACTTCAACAAGCAGCATCTTCTCGACCGGCGAGAAGAAATGGATGCCGATGAAGTTTTCCGCCTTCTGCGCGGTTTGCGCGAGCGAAGTGATCGGCAGCGTCGAGGTGTTGGAGGCGAAGATCACATCTGCGCCGACGACGTCCTGCGCGCGCTTCGTCACGTCCGCCTTGACGCCGCGATCCTCGAAAACGGCTTCGAGCACGAGATCGCAGCCTTTCAGCGCCACGTAATCGGGCGTGGCGACGACGCGCGCCATCAGCGCTTCCTTGTCGGCCGCCGTCGCGCGGCCCTTGGCGACGGAGCTCGAGATCAGCTTGTCGATCGTCGCTCTTCCCTTGTCGGCGCTCTCCTGATCCCGGTCGATCAATACGACCTCAAGGCCATTGAGCGCGCTGACATAGCCGACGCCGGCGCCCATGAAGCCGGCGCCGATGATGCCGATCTTCTTGAGATTGGTCGGCCCGACGTCTTTCGGCCGATGCGCGCCCTTCTCCAATTCGCCTTTGGAGAGAAACAGCGAACGAATCATCGCGGCCGCTTCCTTCGAGCGCAGAATATGCGCGAACCAGCGCGACTCGACCGTCAGCGCCTGATCTATCGGCAATTGCAGGCCTTCATAGACGGCGTGCAGAATGGCCTTGGCGGCGGGAT
>CAZCJY010000031.1:0-17188 GCA_964498975.1 uncultured Methylocystis sp. | reverse complement strand
CATTTCGTCGCCGTCGAGTTCGACGACAGGATTCGCAACCTTGATCTTCCGCATGAACCGCTCCTCGCTGTGCGCGCGCCTTATAGCGCCGCGCCTGCGCGAGGCAAAGCCGGCGCCGCGGCGCAGCGCGGAGAACGCGCGAACGCGTTGACTTAACGCCTCGCAACAATGACGCATTGCGGCGGGTCGACCGGCTGCCTCCTGAGCCCCGGCGGCGCGGCGCGCCTACCCCCCTTTCCCCGCGCGTCGGTTTAAGCCTAATTTGCCGCCTCTTTCGCAAGGGACGGCAAATTGGTTGGAGCGGGGACGGATCGCACAAAGACGGCGCTTTCGGGCGGGCCGGCGATTGTGCTGGTGCGGCCGCAGCTCGCCGTCAATATCGGCATGTGCGCGCGCGCGATGGCCAATTTCGGCCTGACCGACCTGCGCCTCGTCTCCCCGCGCGAAGGCTGGCCGCGCACCGGCGCCTATCGCAAGGGCGCCTACGCCGCCGCCGCCGGCGCGACGCATCTTCTCGAAGGCGCCAAGCTCTATGACAGCGTGCGCGAAGCCATCGAAGACCTTTCCTTCGTTTACGCCGCCACCGCGCGCGGCCGCGGCCAGATGAAGCCGGTGCTGACGCCAGCGCAAGCGATGCCCGCGACGGCTGCGCGCATGGCGGCGGGCGAAAAGCACGGCGTGCTGTTCGGCCCCGAGCGAACGGGTCTCGACAATGACGACGTCGCGCTCGCCGACGCAATCCTGACCTTTCCGGTCAATCCGGCCTACGCCTCGCTCAATCTCGCACAGGCGGTGCTGCTCACCGGCTATGAATGGTTTCGCGCCGCGCATGGCGACGCGATTCCTTTCGAAGTGGAAGAGCGCTCGCCACCGGCGACGCGCGAGATGACGCTCGCCTTTTTCGATTTTCTCGAAAGCGAACTCGACAAGCGCGGCTTCTTCCGTCCGCTCACCAAGAAGCCGGTGATGTCGCGCAACCTGCGCAATATGTTCCACCGTATGGGCCTCACCGAACAGGACGTGCGCACGCTCTGGGGCGTCGTGGTGCGGCTTGTCGAAGGGCCGCGCAGGGAGCCGAAGAAGGCTGCGCGGAAGAAGCAGGCGGAGGAGGCGGAGACGGAGTGAGTCGTTTGCGGGCGCCCCGCCAAACCGGTTTCCTGTGACGCTGAGACGAAGCAGGGTTACCGTTCAGCCTGAGGCGAATGTCCAAGAAGCAAGATGCCCACGAGCCCCGGCTTTCGATCGCCCACATATGGAACCCTGCTATGCGAAGCGCGGTCACGATCAGAGAGGCGACGGCGGCGGATGAACTGCTGGTGAGTGAATTGCTTAATGCCTCATACCCAAATTTGATGGCGACAGCCTACGACCCATTTATTCTCGCTGCCACGCTTCCCTTCATGACACGCGCAAATTCTGTGTTGCTTCGATCCGGAACCTACTACCTGTCGGAGACACAAGATGGAGCCATTGTAGGCTGCGGAGGCTGGACATTTCAAAGGCCCAGTGACGGTAGTGTTGCGCCTGGGCTTGCGCATATCCGCCATTTCGCGACACATCCTGATTGGATCGGCGGCGGGATCGGAAGAGCGCTCTATGCGCGATGTGAGGACAAGGCACGATCCGCCGGCGCGCATGAGTTTGAATGTTGCTCAAGCCTGAACGCTGAGGGTTTCTATTCCGCGTTAGGCTTTAATACAGTTAAGCGGATCGATGTTCCGATGGGGCGAGAGCTGTCGTTTCCGGCAGTCTTGATGCGCCGGACGCTTTGAATTGGTAGCAGCGATTGATCAAGAGACGCGTCGACGACCTGAGCGAATATGTGGGAGTTTTCACTGACGGCATTGACTCGCTACGCGCCGCCCGAACCGAGAAAATTTTCCAGAAAACGGCGTACGCAGAGTTTCGATGCGGTCAATCGTCAGTCGATCAATGGAATGACAGAGCGGAATCCCGCTTGGGCGGCGCCGGCGCGAGCGGGCTCGCCTGATGATGCAGCAACCGCCAGGCGCCTTCGATCAGGCGAAACCAGTTCGTCGCGAGCAGCAACCCGCCGCCGACCTCCTCGACGCAGAAAACGCGGCCGCCCTCGCCGTCGATGAGAAGTTTCTCATCGCGCGCGGTCACAGCCTCCTGCTGGGAATTGCGGAAAATGTCGCGATAGGAGGCGAGCACCGCCATGCGGCCAATGAGCGCCGGCCAGCCCGGATGAACGCAGGAGACGCCTTCCAGCGCCCACAAATCATTCATCGCGGCAAGATCGCGCCCGGCGAAGGCTTGATAATAAGCGGCGTTGGCGGCGAGAAGCGCGGCTTCGTCCATATCTTGACAGTGCTGGATTCGCGCCGGCATGGCAAATGCAACGGAACGAGCGAAAGCGTGATCGAATGGACGCACTGACATCGTTCGGGCTCTTCGCGGTAAGCGCGATGCTGCTCACTTACGCATTGGAGGAGCGCAGCCACTGGTTCGTGCTCGGCTTCGCCGCCTCCTGCGCCTTGGGTTCGGTCTATGGCTTTCTGCAAGGCGCCTGGCCCTTTGGCCTTGTCGAGGCCGTATGGTCGCTTGTCGCGCTCAGACGCTGGCGGATGCGCTGCAAGGACTACACGCATGCGGCGGAAGCGCCTAAATGAAGGATGTTCGCAATTATCCCCAGCGCCGAATATATGCTAAACGGCGCTCTTCCCGCCGGCCTTGAACCGGACGCAGGAGGCTTATGATGTTCATCCAGACCGAAGCCACGCCCAATCCCTCAACGCTCAAATTCCTGCCCGGCCAGGACGTGCTCGGCCAGGGCGCGATCGAATTCCGCTCGCTGGACGCCGCCGCCAATGCACCGCTGGCGCAAGCGCTGCTCTCGATCGAAGGCGTCGAGGCGGTGATGTATGGCGCCGACTTCGTCTCGGTGACAAAGGATGAAGCCGAATGGGCGCATCTGAAGCCCGCCGTTCTCGGCACGATCATGGAGCATTTCGCCTCGGGCGCGCCGCTGATGACGGAAGGCGCCGCGCCGGCGCAGTCGAGCGGCGAATTCTACGACGCCGCCGACGAGGAAACGGTCGCCACGATCAAAGAGCTGATCGAAACGCGCGTGCGCCCGGCGGTGGCGGGCGACGGCGGCGATATCGTGTTTCGCGGCTTCAGGGACGGCGTCGTCTATCTCGCGATGAAGGGCGCATGCTCCGGCTGCCCGTCGTCGACGGCGACGCTACGGCACGGCATCGAAAATCTGCTCAAGCATTTTCTGCCGCAGGTGAAGGCGGTCGAACCGGCTTAGCGCGGTGATGGTTTTGACGCGTTTGGGGGCTAATTTGATCGCGCCCCGAAAACGGTCATAATCCAGAATCATGCGAATCCTTGCGATTGACACCGCCCTGCCCGCCGTTTCGGCCTGCGTGCTCGACCATGACGCGGAAGAGCCCGTCGCCGCCGAAACGATCGCCATGGAGCGCGGCCATGCAGAGGCGCTGCTGCCGCTGATCGAACGCGTCATGGGCAAGGTCGAAGGCGGATTCGCCTCGATCGACCGCGTCGCGGTCGCCGTCGGCCCCGGCTCCTTCACCGGCATTCGCATCGGGCTCGCGGCGGGTCAGGCCATCGCGCTCGCCTGCAAGGCGGAGATCGTCGGCGTCTCGACGCTCGCCGCGCTGGCCGCGCCGCTGATCCTCGATCCCTTCGACGGCGTCGTCGCGGCGGCGATCGACGCGCGCCACGGCAAGGTTTACATCGCCGCTTTCGGGCCCGACGGCCGCGCGCTGCTGACGCCGCGCCGCGCCGGCGCGCTCGAGGCGCTGCGCGCCCTGGGCGCCGGACCGCTGCTCTTGATCGGCTCCGGCGCGCCGCTGCTCGCCAAAGAGGCGCGCGCCCGCGGCGTTCCCGCCAAGATCGTGGGGGAACAGGCCTCGCCCGACATCGTCTTCGTCGCCCGGCTCGGCCTCGCCGCTCAGCCCGAAACCGCTCCCGCCCGGCCGCTCTATCTCAAGGAGCCGGACGTGACGCTGCCCGCCGCAAGCGGACAGAATGCGGGCGAACCGGCCGCGCCGCTCCACGAGGCGGCCGCCGACGCCTATGCCGCCACGCCGGCGCAGGCGTAAGAAACGCCGCTCATGACGCTGCTTTCGTCCTTCTTCGCCAAGCCGACATTCGTCGTCCAACCGATCGGCGCCGAGCGCGCCGAAGACTGCGAGCGTCTGCATGGCTCCTCCTTCGCCTTCGGCTGGTCGAAGATCGATTTCGAGAGCTATCTTACCGACGCGCATATCATCGCCGACGGGGCGGTGGCGGAGGGCCGCAAGGGGGAGCTCGGCGGCTTCATCCTCTCGCGGCTGACGCCGCCTGACGCTGAAATCCTCACCTTCGCCGTTGACCCGGCGCGGCGCGGCGCGGGCCTGGGGCGCCAGATTCTGGAAAAGCATCTGGAAAATCTTGAGCGCGGCGGCGCCCGGCTCGTGTTTCTCGAGGTCGCCGACGACAATGAGGCGGCGCTGAAGCTCTATGGCCGCGAAGGCTTCAAGGAGATCGGGCGACGCGAGAATTACTATCAGCGCGCCAATGGCGAACGGCGCGCGGCGATCAATCTGCGGCTCGAGATATAGGTCTCGGGCTCTTGCGAAAAGCTCGTCATCCGACTAAACTAGCTTAGTTTAGTCAACCATACCCGCCATGCGCACAGTCAATATCCACGAAGCGAAGACTCAGCTTTCCCGACTGGTCGATCTCGCCTCCAAGGGAGAATCCTTCATCATCGCCAAGGCGGGAAAGCCTTTAGTGAAGGTCACGCCGCTCGACGCCCCGGCGAAGCCGAAAGTCCAGCGGCTGGGGTTCATGGAAGGGCAAGGGCTCATTCCCGAGGATTTCGATCGCATGGGCGAAGCCGAGATCGAACGACTGTTCATGGGCGAAGAGTGAGACTGCTGCTCGACACGCATATTGTCCTATGGGCCGCCATTACGCCGGCTCGCCTTTCCAAAAAAGCGAAAGCGATCCTCGACAATAACGACAACGAACTTGTCTACAGCGTCGCTAGCCTATGGGAAATCATGATCAAACGCTCTCTCAATCGCAGTGATTTCCGGGTTGACCCACGCGGTTTGCGACGCGGTCTTCAGGACAACGGCTATCATGAGCTGCCGGTGCTCGGGCAGCACGCTCTAGCCACGGACGCCTTGCCCTTAATTCATAAGGACCCATTCGATCGACTGCTCATTGCGCAGGCGGTCGTGGAGGGTTTGACGCTGCTGACAGCGGACGCGCTCCTGGCAAGCTACGCCGGGCCGGTTCAGAAAATATAAGAGCGCGCAGATTCTTCGCCCCACGTACGGCGTCGCGGCGCAAAATGTCGTATAGTGCGAGCACTGGGCGATGGGAGCGCCGAGTCGCGGCGGGCGAGCGAGATGGAGCGACAAAAATAGCCACGGAAGTTTTAGAGGCAGTCGAGACGCCGCCCTCCTCCTTTGAGGTGGAGCCGGCGCCAACGCCCAAGGTTCTGGTCAAGTCCTACGGCTGCCAGATGAACGTCTATGACGCGACGCGCATGGCGGACCTGCTCGGCCGCGAGGGCTACGCCGAAACGCACAGTGAAGACGACGCCGATCTCGTCATCCTCAACACTTGCCATATCCGCGAAAAGGCGGCCGAGAAAATCTATTCCGAACTCGGCAAGCTGGCGATCGCCAAACGCGAACGCGACGCGCAAGGGCGCGAGATGAAAATCGTCGTCGCCGGCTGCGTCGCGCAGGCCGAGGGCGAAGAAGTGCTTAAGCGCCAGCGCGCCGTCGATCTCGTCGTCGGCCCGCAGAGCTATCATCGCCTGCCCGAACTGCTGCGACAGGCGAAAGACGGGCGGCGCATCGCCGACACCGACTTCGCGGTCGACGACAAATTCCGCGCGCTGCCCAATCCTACTCGCGCGCAAATCCGCGCGCGCGGCGTCTCGGCCTTCGTCACCGTGCAGGAAGGCTGCGACAAATTTTGCTCCTTTTGCGTGGTGCCTTATACGCGCGGCGCCGAGGTTTCGCGCAGCGTCGCCGACGTGCTCGCCGAGACGCAGCGTCTCGTCGACGCGGGCGTCAGCGAGATCACCCTCATCGGCCAGAACGTCAACGCCTATCGCGGCGCGGACGAAGCAGGCCGGGAATGGGGCCTTGCGCGCCTGCTCGATCGTCTCGCGCAAATCGACGGGCTCATACGGCTGCGCTACACGACCAGTCATCCGGTCGACATGACGCAGGAGTTGATTGACGCGCATGCGGCGATTCCAAAGCTCATGCCTTATGTCCATCTGCCGGTTCAATCGGGCTCCGACCGCGTGCTGAAGGCGATGAACCGCAGGCATGCGGCCGCTGATTATCTCGACATTGTCGAGAGGCTGCGCAGGGCGCGGCCCGATATCGCCATGTCATCCGATTTCATCGTTGGTTTCCCCGGCGAAAGCGACGCCGATTTCGAAGCGACGATGACGCTTGTGCGCGAGGTCGGCTTCGCTTCGAGCTTTTCGTTCAAATATTCGCCGCGCCCGGGCACGCCCGGCGCCGAGCGCGACGACCAGATCGACGAAGGTGCGAAATGCGAGCGCCTTGCCGCGCTTCAGGCGCTGCTCGAAGAACAGCGGCAGGCCTTCAATGCGGCGACGGTCGGGCGCGAGATCGACGTGCTGTTCGAAAAGTCAGGCCGGCATGAGGGCCAGATCGCCGGCAAGAGTCCTTATTTGCAGGCTGTGCATGTCGAGGGCCCGACGGATTGTATCGGCGCCGAAGCGCGCGTGAAAATCGTCGCCGCCGGCTCCAATTCTCTGGCGGGGCGGCTGATGAGCGAGGAGACGCAGGTTTGACGACGATCGAAGACCCGCGGCTCGCAGCGCGGGGCCCGGACGGGGCGGAGCAGGAAGCGGAAATCACCCTCGCCTTCGAGAACAATCGCTACGCCTCGCTGGTCTTCGGCCTTTACGACCAGAACCTCGCCAAGATCGAACGCCGCCTGCGCGTCGCCTCTTTCGCCAACGGCAATCATGTGACGCTCAAAGGCAGGAGCGACGCCTGCGAGCACGCGCGTCGCGTGCTGGAGGCGCTCTATGAGCGCGTCGCGATGGGCCAGACGATCACGCTCGGCGATGTCGACGGGGCGATCGAAGAAACAGCGCGTCAGCGCAGTCTGTTTCCGGATTCAGAGCCTGCGCGCGGCGCCTTCGAACAGATCCTCACCCGCAAGCGCGGCCCCGTGCGCGCCCGCAACGCGGCGCAGGACCAGTATTTGCGGGCGCTCAAGCGTTATGAGCTGGTCTTCGCCGAAGGCCCCGCCGGCACCGGCAAGACATGGCTCGCCGTCGGCCACGCGGTGCAGCTCATGGAGCAAGGCGCCGTCGAACGGCTGATCCTGTCGCGCCCCGCCGTCGAAGCCGGCGAGCGCCTCGGCTTTCTGCCCGGCGACATGCGCGAGAAGGTCGATCCCTATCTGCGCCCGATCTACGACGCGCTGCATGATTTCATGGACGCGCGCATGGTCGAGCGCGGCATGCAGACCGGCATGATCGAAGTCGCGCCGCTCGCCTTTATGCGCGGACGCACGCTGACGCGGGCCTGCATCCTGCTCGACGAGGCGCAGAACGCCACCTCGATGCAGATGAAGATGTTCCTCACCCGTCTGGGCGAGGGCTCGCGCATGATCGTCAATGGCGATCCGTCGCAAACCGACTTGCCGCCGGGGCAAAAATCCGGCCTTTCGGAAGCGGTCGGGCTGCTCGCCGACCTCGACTCCGTCGGCCGAGTGAAATTCTCCGAAGGCGATGTGGTGCGTCACGACCTCGTGCGGCAGATCGTCGGCGCCTATGAGCGCGCGGCGCGCGCCAAGCAACCGCGCCAGGAAGCGTAAGCTCGGGCATGAACGCGCAGCACATGAGTTTGCAGATCGACATCAATGTCGCTGCTCCCGCTTGGGAGACGGTCGCCGGCCTCGAGGCGCTGACCCGCGACTGCCTGCGCCAAAGCCTCGCCGCCAGCGGCGCGGCCCTGGCGCCGGACTGCGAGATCAGCGTCACCTTTTGCGACGACGCCGCGATCCGCGCGCTCAACACACAGTGGCGCGGCAAGGACCAGCCGACGAATGTGCTGTCTTTTTCGACGCCTGGCGCTCTTGCGGCCAAGCCCTTGCTCGGCGACGTGGTCGTCGCCTATGAGACGGTCGCGCGCGAGGCCGAGGAGCAAGGCAAAGCTTTGCGCGACCATGCGGCGCACATGGTCGCGCATGGATTTCTGCATCTGATCGGCTATGATCACGAAACCGCCGCCGAGGCCGAGGCGATGGAGGCGCTGGAGCGTAAGATCGCCGCGGCGTTGGGATTTCCGGACCCATACGCCGAAGCGGCGGACGGGCCGGCGGGCGGAGCGAATTGAACAAAACGCATGTCGACGCGATCCGATAACGCCGACGATCCGGTTCCATTAAGACGCGCCGGCGAGGGATCGCGCCCAAGCCTCATCGACCGCCTGCGCGGTCTCTTGGGTCTGGGGTCGCTCTCGGTGCGCGAGGACATCGAGGACAAGCTCGAGGAATCGGCCGGCGACGTGACGCCGCATGAGCGCGCGCTCTTAAAAAACGTGCTCGGCCTGCATGACATGCGCGTCGAGGATGCGATGATCCCGCGCGCCGACATTATCGCCCTTTCGATGGACGCGCCGCTGCGCGAGGCGCTGGAGCTATTTCGCGCCGCCGGCCATTCGCGCCTGCCGGTTTACGTCGACACGCTCGACGATCCGCGCGGCATGGTCCACATCCGCGATTTCGTCACTCTCATCGGACGTTGCGCCGACCAGCACAACGCGACGGACGCCGAAAAGTCCGAGACGAAAAAGATCGACTTCGACACGCCGCTCTCCGAAGCCAATCTGCTCAAGACGGTGCTGTTCGTGCCGCGCTCGATGCCGGCGCTCGATCTCTTGATCCGCATGCAGGCGACTCGCACCCATCTCGCGCTCGTCATCGACGAATATGGCGGCACCGACGGCCTCGTGACGATCGAGGACATCATGGAGATGATCGTCGGCGACATCGAGGACGAACATGACGTCATCGACGACTCGGGCTTCGTCGAGCTTGAAAACGGCGATTTCATCATCGACGGGCGCGCCGATCTCGACGAAGTGACCCTGCGCCTGGGCGTCGATTTCCGCCTGGAGGATACGCCTGCCGAGGTGACGACGCTCGGCGGCCTCGTCGCCTGGCTCGCTGGACGCGTGCCGATGCGCGGCGAGATTATCGGGGCGCCGGTCGAAGGCTATGAAATGGAAATCGTCGAAGCCGATCCGCGCCGCGTCGGCAAATTGCGCGTGCGCGCGCGCCGACACGCTTAGCGCAGGATCGTTCTAGAGCGCCATACGCAGCGCGGGCTTTGCCCCCCGCGGAATCGCATTACAGTCAGCCGGGCTGATTCGCGGGGGCTTCAAGGTCCACATGGCGCAAATTGCCGAGATCGCCGGCGCGGGCGCGGGGCTGCTCTCCCTGCCGCAACGCATTATTCTCGCCGACGGCTGGACGCGGCGTGCGATCGCTTTCGTTGCCGGCGCTTCCGGCGCGCTGGCGCTCGCGCCCTTCAATATCGTTCCGGCGATGTTCGCGCCGCTCACCGTCGCCGTCTGGCTCATCGACGGCGCCGCCGACGCGAAGGAGGCGTCGCGCTTTCGCGTCGGGCCGCTTGTTTCGGCGGCAGGCGCGGGGTGGTGGCTCGGTTTCGGCTATTTCCTGGCGGGGCTCTGGTGGCTCGGCGCGGCCATGCTGGTCGAAGCCGACCAATTCGCTTGGGCGCTCCCCCTCGCGGTGTTCGGCCTGCCGGCGGTCCTGGCGCTGTTTCCGGCGCTGGGCTTCGCGATCGCGCGTCTTCTGTGGTCGTCGGGCGGCGCGCGCGTCTTCGCGCTTGCGGCGGGCCTCGGCGCCGCGGAATGGCTGCGCGGCCATATTCTGACGGGCTTCCCCTGGAATGATTTCGGCATGGCGCTCGCGGGGGCGGGTCCGCTCGCGCAAACGGGCTCGCTCGTCGGCCTTTACGGCCTCGACATTCTCGCCATCGTCATTTTCGCCGCGCCGGCGACGCTCGTCGACCGCCGACCCGGCCAGCGCGGCGTCGTGACCGGCGCGACGCGGGTCGCGGCGGCGCTTTTCATCGCCATGCTGGCCTTCGGCGCCTTTCGCCTCGCAACGAATGAGACGGAATATGTAGATGGCGTGAAGCTGCGCCTGATGCAGCCCAATCTACCGCAGGACGCGAAATTTCGCCCCGAGAACGGCGCGGAAATCTTGCGTCATTATCTCGCGCTGTCGGACCGCGCGACGGCGCCCGGCCATTCCGGCGTCGCCGACGTAACCCATCTCGTCTGGCCTGAGTCCGCTTTTCCCTATGTCATCTCGCGCGAGCCGCAGGCGCTGGCCACGATCGCGCGCGCGCTGAAGGGCAATGTCCTCATCACCGGCGCGGCGCGCGCCGAGGGCGACGGCGCCGGCAAGCGCGGCCGGATTTTCAATTCGATCGAAGCGCTGAAAGGCGACAGGATCGTCGCCTTCTACGACAAAGTCCATCTCGTCCCGTTCGGAGAATATCTGCCACTCGAAGGCGTGCTGCGGCCGCTGGGCGTCAATCATCTCGTTCCCGGGATCTGGGATCGCGGGACGGGCCCGCGCCGCCTCGACGCGCCGGGCCTGCCGCCCATCGCGCCGCTCATCTGCTACGAAGCGATCTTCCCCGGCGAGGCGGCGCCGCGGGAGGTCGATGGAACGCGCCCGCAGCTTCTCCTCAATCTGACCAATGACGGCTGGTTCGGCCGCACCACCGGCCCCTATCAGCACTTCGCCCAGGCGCGGCTGCGCACGATCGAGGAAGGCTTGCCGATGATCCGAGTCGCCAATACGGGCGTCTCCGCGATCATCGACGCCTATGGACGCGTGCTGCAATCACTGCCGCTCGGCGAGGAGGGCGTCATCGACGGCCGTCTTCCCAAGGCGGCTGCACCCACGCTTTTCGCAAAATATGGCGCATTCGCCTTTCCGGCCCTGCTCGGCCTGGCGATGGCGTTCGCCATCGCGGGCTTTCGGCGCCGCTAGAGTCTTATCCTTTTTCTTTAGAATGCCGTATGTGTCGCTCGTTGCGCGCGTTGACAGGATTGCCGCAAGATGCGATGCGCGAACCCGCTTGCGTCCAAGCTCTGACGCCGCAACAATTTTCGCGCCATTTTATTGCTCTCTACTTTCGCAGTTGGCGGCGCCCGCCGACGCGAAACGTCGCGAGCATATGAAAAAAGATTGCTCGAGCGCTTCGTTAGCAACGCCTCGGCGAAAAGCCCGTCGCCCGATCGCATAATGATCGAATTATTGTTGAAATTCATATACCTAACCGTAATGTGCGCTTGCGTTCAATCCGGATTCGGCTAGAACGGGACAGGGGGTCGCGAAGTTGAAGAAGACGCCAGATCCGATTGATCGTCACGTCGGCAGCCGTGTGCGTATGCAGCGCATCCTGATGAAAATGAGTCAGGAGAAGCTTGGCGAAGCGCTGGGGTTGACCTTCCAACAAGTGCAGAAATACGAGAAAGGCACTAATCGCATCGGCGCAAGCCGCCTCCAGCAAATCTCGAAAACTTTGAATGTGCCGCCTTCTTTCTTCTTCGAGGGCGCGCCGACGACGGGCGTCCCGGTTCAGGCTGGGGGGTTCGCCGAATCATCATCTCAATATGTTGTCGATTTCCTTTCAACGGCGGAAGGTCTGCACCTCAACCGCGCCTTCGCCCGCATCCGAGATCCGAAAGTGCGCAAGCGGGTCCTCGATCTCGTGACGACGCTCGCCGATCAGACCGAGCCGTCAGAGCCGGCGGCGGACTGACGCCCGGCGCAAGCGTTCTCCAAAACGAACGCTTGCGGCCTTTCGGCTTGACGCAACGAACGCGTGCTGGCAGATGACGCGCGTTAGCGACAGCTATTCGGCTTCCTCCACAGCCATCGGAGCTTCGAAGTGACCCGGAAGAATTATCTTTTCACGAGCGAGTCCGTTTCCGAGGGCCATCCCGACAAGGTTTGCGACCGCATTTCGGACGAGATCGTGGACGAATTTTTCCGAGAGGGACCAAAGGCGGGCGTCGATCCCTACGACATTCGCGTGGCCGCCGAGACCCTCGCGACCACGAACCGCGTCGTCATCGCCGGCGAAGTGCGCGGCCCTCATATCCCTTTCGACCGCATCATCGAGATCGCCCGCAACGCCATCCGCGCCATCGGCTATGAGCAGCGCGGCTTCCATTGGAACACCGCCAATGTGGAAGTGCTGCTGCACGAGCAGTCGGTCGACATCGCGCAGGGCGTCGACGCCGCCGGAAACAAGGACGAAGGCGCAGGCGATCAGGGCATTATGTTCGGCTACGCCGTCCGCGAGACGCCCGATCTGATGCCGGCGCCGATCTATTATTCGCACAAGATTCTCGAGCTTCTTGCAAACGCCCGCCACAGTGGCAAGGAAAAGGGCCTTGGTCCCGACGCCAAGAGCCAGGTAACCGTGCGCTACGCCGACGGCAAGCCGGTCGAGGCGACCCAGATCGTGCTCTCGCATCAGCATGTCGATGAAAGCCTGTCGCCCGCCGACATCCGCCGCATCGCCGAGCCCTATATCCGCGAGGCGCTGCCCGACAGCTGGATCACCGCCAATACGGTGTGGCACGTCAATCCGACCGGCAAGTTCTTCATCGGCGGGCCGGACGGCGACGCCGGCCTCACCGGCCGCAAGATCATCGTCGACACTTATGGCGGCGCGGCGCCCCATGGCGGCGGCGCCTTCTCCGGCAAGGACCCGACCAAGGTCGACCGCTCCGCCGCCTACGCCGCGCGCTATCTTGCGAAAAACGTGGTCGCGGCCGGCCTCGCCGACCGCTGCACGCTGCAGCTCTCCTACGCCATCGGCGTCGCCGAGCCGCTGTCGATCTATGTCGATCTGCACGGCACCGGCCAAGTTCCCGAAGACAAGCTGGAGGCGGTGCTGCCGCAGCTGGTGCGCCTCACCCCGCGCGGCATCCGCGAGCATCTCCAGCTCAACCGGCCGATCTACGCCCGCACCTCCGCCTACGGCCATTTCGGCCGCGCGCCGGACGCCGACGGCGGCTTCTCCTGGGAGAAGACCGACCTCGTCGACCAGTTGAAATCGCATTTCGCGTAAATGTAGCGGCCATGATAGGCCGGAAGCCGCAGGAACGCGAAAGCGTAGGAGCGATTGTCGGCGCCGCCGACAACCGCCCGCAGAGGCGGCTTATGCGCGCACGCGGTTTCTCCGCGGCGTGAATGGCCGGGACGAGCGCGCGTCCGATGCGCGCAACCCCATGACAAATCGAATGTCCGAAGAGCCTCGCTCCACTCCCCGACTCTACGGCCGCTCGAAAGGCAAGGCGCTCCGCAAACATCAGGCGGCGCTGGTCGAGAATCTTCTGCCGCGTCTTACGCTCGACCTCGCCCAGCCGCCGGCGCCGTTCGCACGCGAGACGCATGTCGAAATCGGCTTCGGCGGCGGCGAACATCTAATCGAAGCCGCGACGCAAGCGCCGAATGTCGACTTCATCGGCTGCGAGCCTTTCGTCAACGGCATGGCGAAGGTCCTGGCGCGCATCGAAGAGCGCGGACTGACGAATATCCGCCTGCATCCGGGCGACGCGACCTTCCTCCTCGATTGGCTTCCGAGCGCGAGCATCGCGCGGGTCTATCTTTTTTACCCAGATCCCTGGCCGAAACGGCGTCATCGAAAGCGCCGCTTCGTGTCGCACGAAAATCTCGACCGGCTGGCGCGTGTGATGCGCCCCGGCGCCGAACTGCGTTTCGCGACCGACATCGACGATTACGCCGCCTGGACCTTGGCGCGGGCGCGGGCGCATCCGTCCTTTCGCTGGAAGGCGCGGAGGGCGCAAGACTGGCGAGAGCCCTGGACTGGCTGGACGCGCACCAAATATGAAGCCAAAGCCGTAGCCGCCGGCCGCAATCCGGTCTATCTGACCTTCGTCCAGGCTCCGCCTTAAGACTGCGATGACGCAGCGATTATCTACGCAATGCGAAACCCGCCGGCGATGAGGGAGAAGCATATGGTTGATGCGGCGAGAACGACGAGCGGCGCAGCGGCGCCGATCGAAACGACGACGGATCGTTTCCGCGCCGACGTCCTCGACCCCTCCATGCGGCAGATCGTGCTGGTCGATTTCTGGGCGCCCTGGTGCGGGCCGTACCGCCAGCTGGCGCCGGTGATCGAGCGTCTCGTCGCCGCGACCGAGGGTAAAATTTCGCTCGTGAAAATGAACATCGACGCCGATCCGGTGGTCGCCGACCAGCTCGGCATAAAGTCCGTTCCCGCGGTCGTCGCCTTTCAGCGCGGGCGGCCCGTGGACGGCTTCGTTGGGGCGCTGCCGGAAAGCCAGATCAAGGGCTTTCTGGAGCGCCTCGTCGGCCCGATCGAGGACGAAGGCGACGCGCTCGAAGCCGCGCAAGCGATGCTCGCCGATGGCGATCTCGCCGGCGCGGAGGCGCTGCTCAGCGAGCTTTCGGCCGGCGCGCCGCCGAACGCCAAGGCCGCCGCCGCTCTGGCCCGGCTTTATATCGACGCCGCCCGTTTCGACGACGCACGCGCGCTCGTCGACGCGCTGCCGGACGCCCTGCGCCGTGACGGCGATGTGGCGGCGGCGGCGGCGGCGTTAGAGAACGCCGAGCGCGCGCAGGATCTCGGCGAGATCGACGATCTGAAGAGGCGCGTCAATTTCGATCCAAATGATCTTCAAGCCTATTTCGATCTCGCGCTCGCCATGAATGCCAAGGGCATGCGCGAAGAAGCGGCGGATGCGCTCCTTGAAATCATCCGTCGCGACCGTAGTTGGAACGACGATGGGGCGAGAAAGCAGCTCGTCCAGTTTTTCGAAGCGTGGGGACCGATGGACAAAGCGGCCGTCAGCGCGCGGCGACGCCTGTCCACTCTGCTTTTCTCGTAGGGAGGCGTTCGCGACATGAGCCTGAACCGTCCCTATGCCGACATCGACGAACTGCCCGAGGTTCTGCCGCTCTTTCCGCTCTCGGGCGCCGTGCTGCTGCCGCGCGGCGAATTACCGCTCAATATTTTCGAGCCGCGCTATCTGGAGATGGTCGACGACGCGATTGCCGGCTCTCGTCTCATCGGCATGATCCAGCCGCTGCCAAGCGACGAATCGCTCGCCGAAGCGCCGCAGCTTTATGACATCGGCTGCGCGGGACGCATCACGCGCTTTTCCGAAACCGGCGACGGCCGCTATCTCATCACGCTCACGGGCGTGGCGCGCTTTCGCGTCGTCGAGGAGCGGACGGTCGACACGCCCTATCGCCAATGTCGCGCCCGCTACGACGAATTCGCCGACGACCTGAAGCCCGGCGCCGGCGAAAGCGCCGTCGATCGCGAGAGCATGGTGTCGATGTTGCGCAACTTCGCCGAATGTTCGAAACTCGAAGTGGACTGGGCGAGCATCGACGCGGCGCCGACGGAGACGCTGGTCAATGCTCTGTCGATGATGTGCCCCTTCGGCGCGAATGAAAAACAGGCGCTGATTGAAGCGATAGACCTCAAGACGCGCGCCGAAACGCTCATCGCCCTCGCCAAGCTTGATCTGGCGCAACGCGACGGCGATCGGCCGCAATGGCATTGAAGGAACAGGACCCCACCATGAATGACGAACGCGATCCGGCCGTTGAGAAGCTCGAGGCCGCGCCGGAGCCCGCGCGGATTGATCCCCGCCTTCTCGAAATACTTGTTTGCCCATTGACCAAGACGACGCTGGAATATGATCGCGCGCGTCAGGAGCTGATCTCACGATCGGCGCGCCTCGCCTATCCGATCCGCGACGGCATCCCGATCATGCTGCCCGAAGAAGCCCGCCAAATCGATTGACGTCGTCGTCCGCCATGGACGAGCCTTCACCCTCGGCGAAGCTTCTGGCGCTGCTCGATCTCGAGGAGACCGGACCGGACCGTTTTCGCGGCTATAGCCCCTCCTCCTCGGGACGCCAGGTCTTTGGCGGACAGGCGGTGGCGCAGGCGCTCATCGCCGCGACGCGCACGACGCCCGCCGACCGTCCGGCGCATTCTCTGCACGCCTATTTTGTGCTCGCGGGCGATCCCGCCGCGCCGATCGACTTCGCGGTCGAGCGCGTGCGCGACGGCAAGAGCTTCACCACGCGGCGCTGCGTCGCCGCCCAGCGCGGCCACACGATCTTCTCCATGGAGGCCTCGTTCCAGCGGCGCGAAGAGGGCTTCACGCACGCCTCTCCAATGCCTGAAGCGCCGGCGCCCGAGAGCCTCGACGACGTCCAGGCGCTTTTGGAACGTTTTCGCGCCTTTCTGCCGGAAGAGGCGGAGCGCTGGCTCAAACGGCGCGGCGCGGTCGACATGCGCATTGTCGCGCCCGAGAACATGCTGTTTCCCGAGCATCGCGCCGCCGACCAATTGATCTGGTTTCGCGTGCGCGGCCCCCTGCCCGACGATCAGTCGATTCAGAGCGCGCTGCTCGCCTATGTTTCCGACATGACGCTGCTAAATACGGCGCTCATCGTTCATGGCCGCACCATCTTCGACCCCAAGGTGCAGGTCGCGAGCCTCGACCACGCCTTGTGGATTCACGACAAGCTGCGCGTCGAAGACTGGCTGCTTTATGCGCAGCAAAGCCCTTGGGCGGGGAACGCGCGGGCCTTGACGCGCGGGCAGATTTTCACCCGCGACGGCAGGCTGGTCGCTTCCGTCGCGCAGGAAGGACTCGTGCGGCTGCGCGACGAGACGCGCAACTGAGCTGACGGCGCAAACTCCGCCGCCGCTCTATGATCACGCAATAGGCATATGCTTGCACAATATATAGGCGCCAGCGCGCGCCTGAATCCGGCGCAAGCGACCAGAACGCTTGTCCTCGCAGGATATTGGCGGCGCAACAGCTCGGCGCGGCTTTAGCGAAACCGTGGGGCGGGCGCGAGGCGGCCAAGCCTCGTCTTGAGCTTTCGTAAGCGAATCCAAATGGCGAGCGCCGTTGGCACGGCATTTGAAGGCGCATAGGCGCCGACGCGGCATCCTCTCCGCGACCGCGACGCAGGCGCCGACGCCACTCGGGCGACGCCCGTCAACGACGTCGATAACAACAGGATTGGCAGATGAAAATCGTGACAGCGATCATCAAGCCGTT
>CAZCJY010000030.1:16198-17220 GCA_964498975.1 uncultured Methylocystis sp. | reverse complement strand
AAGATGAGATCGCCCGGCGCGAGCGCCACGAAGGTCGACAGCGCCGCGATGATCTGGGCCACGCCCCAGATCATGTCGGAAAGGTCGCCCAATTGGCGCGGCGCGTCATTGACGGAAAGCGCGATGCGCCCGCGCATCGGATGGCCGATCTCCGCAACCTGGCGGATCGCGCCGATGGGCGCGGAATTGTCGAAGCCCTTGGACATGTCCCAGGGGCGGCCGGCGTTGCGCGCCGCCATTTGCAGGTCGCGACGGGTGAGGTCGATTCCGGCGGCATAGCCGAAGACGCAATCAAGCGCGCGCTCGATCGCGACGCCGGCGCCCCCGTGCGCGAGCGCCACGACCAGTTCAATCTCATGGTGGAGATTGTCGGTAAGGCTCGGATAGGGAATCGTCGCGCCGCTTTCGACGACGGCGTCAGCCGGCTTCGAAAAGAAAAACGGCGGCTCCGCGCTTTGTCCCTTGCTTGGCTCCTTGGCCATCTCCCTGGCGTGCGCGGCGTAGTTCAAGCCCACGCAGAAAATCCGCCGGACCGGAAAGCGTCGCGCGTCGCCGACGATGGCGACGCTCGGGCAAGGCGCGGGCGCTAAGACATATTGGGCGGCCATTCAGCTTCTCCGTTGATGACCGCCCATTAGAGCGTCTTACAGCGTTTGGCGCTATTCTGCGTCCGAGGAGATTTCATGAATCTTATGGACGCCCAAAGCGACGCCTTCGCCGAAGCCCTGGCCCGCGGCGAGTTGGGTCTAGCTCTGGTCGACGAGAGGCTCATCGTCGCAAACCGCTTCGGGCGCCTGAGCGACTGGCTGCCGCGCGAAGGCGATCCCGCCTGCGCCTCCCCCCTGCTGCTCAATATGGAGGAAAGCCTCGCCGCGCTGCGGATGCAAGACGGCGAAATCGCGCTGCCCTCCATGCGCCTTCCGGCGGAAACGAGCTCGCGCGCGAATATTTCGATCCGCTGGAGCGCCCCGATGGGGCGTTTCCTCATCGTCACCACGCCCGACTACGCCGCCGACCAGATC
>CAZCJY010000030.1:3132-16188 GCA_964498975.1 uncultured Methylocystis sp. | reverse complement strand
GCAACTTTTGCAACAACAGGCCGACGCGGCGGCCGCGCGGTTTCGTATCGCCGACGCGCTCTATCGCGACATGGTCGAATCTTCCGGCTATTTCGTATTGCGCTTCGGCGTCGATCTCAGGGTCGTCTTCGCCAACCGGCGAACCGCCGAATTCATAGGGGTTCCGCAAGACGCGCTCATTGGACGCGCGATCGGCGAATTATTTCCCCCGCTGGGCGCCGGCAATCCCTGGCGCCTCGACGTCGCGGCAGAGGGCGCCGCTTCCTTCGAGATGGCTGCGCATGACGCCGAAGGCGCGCTGCGCTGGCTCGGCTGGAACCTGCATTTTCTGGGCGAGGAAGGCGGCGGCGAATTTCAGGCGGTCGCCCGCGACACGACCGCCTCGCGTTTGCTGCGCGCCGAACGCGACAAGGCGCGCGAAGAAGCGCGAGCGGCGGCGATCGCCAATGAACGGCTGCGCATCGCCCATGATCTGCACGACACGCTGGTGCGTTCGATCGTCGCGACAATCGCTCAGACGCGACTCATCGCCAAGACGACCGTCGACGAGCGCGCGAAAGCCGCGCTGCGCGAGCTTGAAGCGCAGGCGCGCGAAGGCTTGCAGGAGGCGCGCGAAGCGATCGGGCGCATACGCGAGTCACGACGCGAGGAAGACGATTTGCGTGCGATCGTCCACGATTTTGCCGCCGAACAGGACGACGGCGCGGTGAAGATCGAGGCCGAATTCGACGATGGCGCGGGACTGCCGCGCGACATGGAAGAGCTCTTTGCGCGCGTCCTTCGTGAAGCATTGCGCAATGTCGAATTACACTCGGGCGCAAAGAGGGTTCGAGTGACGCTCGAAAGAGACGCGCGGACGGCGCGCCTCATCGTCGAGGATGATGGCGTCGGCTTCGATCCCGATGCGCCGACGCCCGGCCATTTCGGCGTCCAAGGGATGCGTGAGCGCGCGCGCCTCGCCGGCGCGACGCTTGATATCGACAGCGCGCCCGGAAAAGGAGCGCGCGTGACGCTTATCGCGCCGCTTGGCGATTGATCAGTCGAAATCGGCCGGGTCGAAGCTGCGCAGCGTCCCGCAAAATTCGCAAGTGACGCCGATGCGCCCGTCGTCGCCGATCATGTCGCTGCGCTCCTGCGGCGAGAAACTTTTCAGGAGCTTGTCGATGCGTTCGTTGGAACAGCGGCAGAACTCCTCCACCGCGCGCTCAGCGAAGACCTTGACGCCGCGTTCGTGGAACAGCCGATAGAGCAGCCGCTCGCCAGAGAGAGACGGATCGACAAGCTCGTGATCCTCGAGCGTCGCGGCGAGCGTCTGGCCTTCGATCCAATGATCGTTCTCGCTGTCCTGTTCCGAAGGCTGCTCGGCGCCTTCGCCTTCCGGCGCGTCTCCCGGCGACAGATCGCGCGCCCGCGCGCCGCCAGTAGGAAGATATTGCAGCAGCAGCCCGCCGGCGCGCCAACTCCTTCCCTGCGGCGTGACGCTCTCGGCCACGGCGAGTCGCACGAAGGATGGGATTTGCTCCGACTGACGGAAATAAATATGCGCGGCTTCGGCGAGGCTCTCGCCCTCCAAGGGCACGACGCCCTGATAACGCGCGGCGTCCTCCTCGCGTTCGATGGTGAGCGCCAGATGTCCGCGCCCGAAAAGCGCCGCGAGCGAGGCGTCGCGCATTTCGGCGACGCGCTCCGCGTCGAAACGGGCGAAGCCGCGCAGCTTTCCCGGCGCGTCGTAATCGACGACGAGCATATCGACGGGGCCGTCGCTGCGCGTCTGCAACTGAAAGCGGCCGTGAGACTCGAGGATCGAACCGAGCAGCGCGGCGAGCGCGACCGCTTCGCCAAGGAGACGCGCGACTTGCGGCGGGTAGGCGTAATGACTCAGGATCGAATTGACCGTCGGACCGAGCCGCACAAGCCGGCCGCGCAGATCGAGCGGCTCGACGGCGAAAGGCAGCACCCGGTCATCCTGCGCGTGAAGCGCAACTGGGCGGCTCGGCGCCGGAGCGCCGTCTTGCGCCATCATGCCTCCCCCGGCGCGAGACACCAGCAAAGCACGCCCTTTTGCGCGTGGAGCCGGTTCTCAGCTTCGTCGAAGACGACCGACTGCGGCCCGTCGATCACTTCCGCCGTGACCTCTTCGCCGCGATGCGCGGGCAAGCAATGCATGAAGATCGCGTGCTTGGCGGCAGCGCGCATCAGCTTCTCGTCCACCTGATAGGGCGCGAGCGCCGCGCGCCGGAATTCCTCATCGGCGTCGCCCATCGACACCCAGCAGTCGGTGATGACGGCGTCGGCGCCTGCGACCGCCTCGTAAGCGTCGCGCGTGACGTTTACCGTCGCGCCATTGGTTTTCGCCCAGGCGACGAGATCGTCGGACGGCGCAAGCTCCGCCGGCGTCGCGACATTGATGGAGAATCGAAGGCGCGCCGCCGCATGGATCCAACTCGCGAGCACATTGTTGGCGTCCCCGCTCCAGGCGACGGTGCGGCCTTCAATCGGCCCGAGACGTTCCTCGAAGGTCAGCACATCCGCCATCACCTGACAGGGATGCGACTCCTTCGTGAGGCCGTTGATGACGGGAACCGTCGCATAGCGCGCGAGTTCGGTCAGATCCTCATGGGAAAGGATGCGGATCATGATTGCGTCGACAAAGCGCGACAGCACGCGCGCCGTATCGGCGATGGTTTCGCCGCGGCCAAGCTGCATCTCGGCGCCCGTCAGCATGATCGTCTCGCCGCCGAGTTCGCGCATGGCGACGTCGAAGGAGACGCGCGTGCGCGTCGAAGGCTTGTCGAACACCATGCCGAGATATTTGCCGGCGAGCGGCCGTTCGCTCGGCTCGACGCCCTTCACGCGGCGCGCCTTGAGCGTTTTGGCGAGTTCGAGAATGTGACGCAGCTCCTCGCCGGAATGGTCCGCGAGATTGAGGAAGCTGCGCGGCCGCGTCAGGGGATGCGCCGTCATCACGCCGCTCCCAATTTCTCGGCCGGCGCCGTCAGCCGCGCGCAAGCGGCCGAGAGGCGCGCCATCGCTTCGGCGATATCGCCTTCATCGATGATGAGCGGCGGCAACAGACGCACGACATTGTCGCCGGCGAGCACCGTAAGGAGCCCCTGTGCGCGGGCGGCGGCGGCGAATTCGCCATTCGGGATGCGCGTTTTCAGGCCGAACATCAGACCTTCGCCGCGCACTTCCTCGATCAGCGCGGGATAGCGGTCTTCGAGCTCGGCGAGCCGCTGGCGCAACAGCGCGCCAAGACGCGCGACGCGCGCCATGAAGCCCTCTTCGAGCACGATGTCGAGCACGGCGCCGCCAACCGCCGCCGCGAGCGGGTTGCCGCCAAAAGTCGAGCCATGCGCGCCGAGCGTCATGCCCTTCGCCGCCTCGCGCGTGGCGAGACAAGCGCCGAGCGGAAAGCCCCCGCCAAGCCCCTTGGCGAGCGCGACGATGTCGGGCGCGACGCCCGAATGTTCGCAGGCAAGGAATTTGCCCGTGCGGCCGACGCCGCTCTGCACTTCGTCGAGGACGAGCAGCAAGCCGCGCGCGTCGCAAAGGTCGCGCAGCCGCGCCAGGAAGGACGGCGCAAAGACGCGCAAGCCGCCCTCGCCCTGTATGGGCTCCAGCAGGACGCCCGCCGTCTCGTCGGAAATCGCCGCTACGACGGCGTCATAATCGCTGAAGGGAGCCTGATCGAAACCCTCCACCGGCGGCCCGAAGCCCTCGATATATTTCGGATTGCCGCCCGCGGCGATGGTCGCGAGCGTGCGGCCATGAAAGGCGCCCTCGAAGGTGATCAGCCGGTAGCGTTCCGGTTGGCCGTTCGCCGCGTGATATTTGCGCGCGGTCTTGATCGCGCATTCCACGGCCTCGGCGCCGGAATTGGTGAAGAAGACGAGATCGGCGAATGTCGCCGCGCACAGGCGCTCGGCGAGGCGCTCGGCCTGCGGGATGCGGAAGAGATTGGAGACGTGCCACGGCCCCTCGGCGGCGCGTTTCAGCGTCTCGACGAGATGCGGATGGTCATGGCCGAGCGACAGCACGGCGACCCCCGCGCTGAAATCGAGATAGCGGTCGCCGTTCTCCGCGACGAGCCACGCGCCTTCTCCGCGGGTGAAGGCGAGATCGGCCCGCGCGTAAGTCGGGAAAAGCGCTGACGTCAAAGTCCTGCTCCATGACGCTCGCCGCTGGCGGCCTTTCGCCAGAGGGGGCTAAAAAACAAAGCGCCGCCCTTTTAGGGCGGCAGTTTCGGCCGGGGATTTTAAGCGCGGGGCCCGGCGTGGTCAAATCCATGTCAGGCCTTTAGTTATCGACGAATGAGACGCGCCGGGGCGGCGCAGGCGAGGCGCAAAAGTGAGTCCTGCGCGCAACACTCGTAATGAAAGGCTGTTGAGAACGCCGCCTTGCGCTTGCCAGCGCGACTCGCGCGTGATTCAAAGGAAAACGTGAGTTTCTAGTGGGCGTCCGCAGCGTTTGTTCGGGCGCGTTCTCTCGAGTTTGATGCGCGTCACATCGCCGCTGGGCTTCAGGCCAGCGTGCGGTCGGAAGAGGACTCCGATCGGCGCTCGACCCGATAGAGTGGAGAGCTTCAATGTCTTGGACCGACGAACGCGTCGAATTGCTGCGCAAGCTTTGGAGCGACGGCCTGAGCGCCAGCCAAGTGGCCGCTGAACTCGGGCCCGGCATCACCCGCAACGCGGTGATCGGCAAGATCCATCGCTTAGGGCTCGCCGAGCGCGCCAAGACCGCGACCGCCCCGCGACCGCGCGTCGCCAAGACGCCCCGCCAGAACCAGCCGCGTATGAACGGCGGCGGCGCGCATGGCAATCTCGCTTTGGCCTTCGCGCCGCACGCCCTGGTCGCGCCGCGTCTGGCGCCCGAAGAGGAAGTCGTGATTCCGATGTCGGAGCGCGTGACGCTTATGGAACTGCGCGAATCCATGTGCCGTTGGCCGATGGGCGATCCGACGACGCCCGAGTTCCGTTTCTGCGGCGGCAAGTCGACGGTCGGCGCCGGGCCCTATTGCGGCTATCACGCGCGCATCGCCTATCAGCCGGCGCAGGATCGACGCCGCTCGCGCGACCAGGTCAAGGCACAGCGTTACGCTTAAGCTCTTATCTCAGGGAAAGTGCGGCGGCTGCGATGGGCGGCAGGCGCAGAAAGCGCCGCTCAAACCCCATTCGCCTATGTCAGTCGTGTCCGAAAGTCTCATCGAAAGAATAGCCGGCGCCACGGACGGTTCGGATCGGATCCTTCTCGCGGCCGCGGATCAACGCCTTGCGCAGCCGCCCGACATGCACGTCGACCGTGCGTTCGTCGATTTCCGCGGACATGCCCCAAACGCTGTCGAGAAGCTGCGCACGGGTGAAAACCCGGCCCGGCTTCTCCATGAAATATTCGAGCAGGCGGAATTCGGTCGGGCCGAGATGGATTTCGCGACCGCCGCGCCGCACGCGGCGCGTGTCGCGGTCGAGATCAATGTCGCCGAGCGTGAGTTTTGACGCTACGCGCTCAGGCCGGGCGCGCCGCAGCAGCGCGCGCACGCGCGCCATCAGCTCTGGCGTCGAGAACGGCTTGACGACATAGTCGTCGGCGCCGACCGAAAGCCCGCGCACGCGCTCGCCTTCCTCGCCGCGGGCCGTCAGCATGATCACCGGCATGTCCCTGGCGCTGTCGCGGGCGCGCAGGCGGCGGCAAATTTCGAGTCCCGACACGCCGGGCAGCATCCAATCCAAAATGACGAGATCGGGCGGCGACTCGGCGAGCCGCAGCTCCGCCTCGTCGCCATTGTCGACATGCTCGACCTGGTAACCTTCGGCCTCGAGATTATAAACAAGCAGCGTCGCGAGCGACGTTTCGTCCTCGACGACGAGAATGCGCGGCGCACGATCGCTCTTCCCGTTCCGTTGGACGGCGAGAGAGGTTTCGTTCATTGCGCAGCCTCGTCCTTGACCCCGAAGTCGGGAACGCGCGATTTGGGACGCTCCGCAGGCATCGCTTCTCCGGTGACCAGATAGACGATCGTCTCGGAGATATTGGTCGTATGATCGCCGATCCGCTCGAGATTCTTCGAGCAGAACAAGAGATGCGTGCAAAAGGAGATGTTGCGCGGATCCTCCATCATGAAGGTGAGGAGGTCGCGAAACACCGAATCCTCGAGCGCGTCGAGATCGGCGTCGTTTTGCCAGACCGCGCGCGCGCGTTCGGTGTCGCGCAGCGCATAGGCGTCGAGCGCGTCCTTCAACTGCATCGCGGCGATTTCATGCATCGATTTCAGACCGACGATCGCGCGCGGCACGCGCGCCTCCGACATGATCTTCAACGTGCGCTTGGCGATATTCTTGGCGAGATCGCCGATTCGTTCGATATCGCCGGAAATGCGAATCGCGGCGATGCACTCGCGCAAATCCACCGCGAGCGGCTGACGCCGCGCGATGGTGAGAATGGCGTTTTCCTCGATCTCGCGTTGTAGCGCGTCGAGCCGGGGGTCGCTCGAGACGACGCGATGAGCAAGATCGACGTCGAAGGCCGACAACGCGTCCATCGCCTCCGCAAGCATTTTCTCGGCGACGCCGCCCATTTCGGCGATCCGGCGCCCGAGCGCCTCGAGATCGCGGTCATAGGATTTGACGATATGGTCGCTCATGGTCCTATCCTTGAAAATTAGCCAAAGCGGCCGGTGATGTAATCAAGCGTGCGTTTTTCCTTCGGCTTGTTGAAGACTTCGTCGGTCTCGCCGAATTCGACGAGTTCGCCGAGATACATGAACGCCGTGTAATCGGAGACGCGCACCGCCTGCTGCATATTGTGGGTGACGATTGCGATGGTGTAGCGGCTCGACAATTCGTCGATCAGCTCCTCGACCTTCGCCGTCGAGATCGGATCAAGCGCCGAGCAGGGCTCGTCGAACAGAATGATCTCCGGCTGCACCGCCACGCTGCGCGCGATGCACAGGCGCTGTTGCTGACCGCCCGAAAGGCCAAGTCCGCTCGTCTGCAGCTTGTCCTTTACCTCGTCCCACAAGGCGGCGCCGCGAAGCGCGCCTTCGACGCGTGCGTCCATGTCGGCGCGTGATAGCTTCTCATAAAGCCGGATGCCGAAAGCGATGTTTTCATAAATCGACATCGGGAAGGGCGTCGGCTTTTGAAAAATCATGCCGACGCGTGATCGCAGCGCATTGAGGTCGATCGCCGGATCGAGAATATTCTCGCCGTCGAGCAGCACCTCTCCCTGGGCGCGCTGGCCCGGGTAGAGGTCGTACATCCGGTTCAAGACCCGCAGCAGCGTGGACTTGCCGCATCCCGAAGGCCCGATGAAAGACGTCACCTTATTCGTATATAACGGCATGGTGATGTCTTTGAGCGAATGCGACTCGCCGTAATAGAAGTCGAGATTTCGCATCGAGACCTTGGTCAGCGGTTCCTTTACCTGAGCAATCTGAGCAGCGGCGTTCATTTCGATTTCCTCCGCCCGGCGCTGAGGGCGCGGGCCGCGATCGAGAGAGCAAGAACAGCGACGGTGATGAGCAGCGCGCCCGTCCAGGCGAGTTGCTGCCAATCCTTGTATGGCGACAGGGCGAACTGGAAGATGACGACCGGCAAGCTCGCCATCGGCGCGGTGAGGTCGGTGCTCCAGAACTGATTGTTGAGCGCGGTGAACAGCAGCGGCGCCGTTTCGCCGGAGACGCGCGCGATGGCGAGCAGCACGCCGGTGATGAGGCCGGCCTTCGCGGCTCGATAAGCGACCCTGCCGACGACATGGGCGCGCGGCGCGCCAAGCGCCGAAGCGGCTTCGCGCATCGACCCCGGCACGAGCAGCAGCATGTCCTCGGTCGTGCGCACGACGACGGGCACGACGAGCAGCGCCAGCGCCACGGCGCCGGAGATCGCGGAGAAGTGCCCCATCGGATGAACAAGGATCGTATAGACGAAAAGGCCGATAACGATCGACGGCGCGCTGAGCAGAATGTCATTGATGAAGCGCACGACCATGGTCAGCTTCGTGTAGCGTCCGTATTCAGCCATGTAAGTGCCGGCCAGCATGCCCAGCGGCGTGCCGATGGCGACGCCGATGACCGTCATGGCAAGCGATCCGGCGATGGCGTTGAGCAAGCCCCCGTCGCTGCCCGGCGGCGGCGTCATTTCGGTGAAGACGGCGGGCGAAAGTCCGCGCACGCCCTCATAAACGAGAGAGGCGAGGATCAGGAACAGCCAGGCGAGGCCGAAAAGCGCCGCCACCCAGCACAGCGTGATGGCGATGGAATTGGCGCCGCGGCGTGATTCGTATAGCAACATGGCTCCGTTCTTCCTTATGCGGACTTCTGCTCGATGCGCATCAGCATGTAACGCGCCATGGCGAGAACGAAGAAGGTGATGACGAAGAGGATGAGGCCGAGTTCGATTAGCGCCGACGTATAAAGATCGCCGACCGCTTCGGTGAACTCATTGGCGATAGTCGCCGAGATCGTCGTGCCCGGCGCGAACAGCGAACCGGAGATTTTATGCGCATTGCCGATGACGAAGGTGACGGCCATCGTCTCGCCGAGCGCGCGGCCAAGCCCCAACATCATGCCGCCGATCACGCCGACGCGCGTATAGGGAATCACAACATAGCGCATGACTTCCCATGTCGTCGAGCCGATCCCCCAGGCCGCCTCCTTCAGCACCGGAGGCACGGTCTCGAACACGTCGCGCGAGATCGACGCGATGAAGGGCAGCACCATGATCGCGAGAATGAAGCCCGCCGTCAGCATGCCGATGCCATAAGGCGGTCCGGCGAAGAGCGTCGAGAAAAAAGGAATGTCGCCAAAGGCCGAGATCAGCGCCGGCTGCACATGGACCTGCAGAAAGGGCGCGAGGACGAAAAGGCCCCAGATGCCGTAGATGATCGAAGGTATGCCGGCGAGGAGCTCGATCGCCGTGCCGATCGGCCGGCGCAGCGAATAGGGACAAAGCTCGGTCAGGAAGATCGCGATGCCGAGGCCGACCGGCACCGCGACCAGCATGGCGATGATCGACGTGACGAGCGTGCCGTAGATCGCCGCCGCGGCGCCGAAGTTCTCGGTGACCGGATTCCACGCCTGCGACGAGAGGAAGCCAAAGCCGTATGCTCGCATCGCCGGCCAGGAGCCGTGGACCAGCGAAATAATCACGCCGCCCAAAATGACCAGCACGATGACGGCCGCCGCGCGGGTCATCTGATGGAAGACGCGGTCGACGAGCGCAAGACGCGCCAGGACTCGCGTGCGATCCAACGCAGCCGACGGCGAGGCTTGCTGCTCTATAGCTACATCTGACACGTCGCCCGCTCCATTCGATTCACGCCGACTCGGCTCCATCGAGACCATTTTTTCTACTCCCGGCGCCGTTCTTGCGGATCGGCGCCAAAGCTTTCCCGACGGCCGCGCAAACGGCCGTCGAGAATCTCATGCGCAATCGTCGTCGCCCAACTAATGCGACAGAGGCTTGCCGTCCGCGCCCTTTACATGAGTCCAGCTCTTCTTGATGAGCTCGACCACAGGCTTGGGCATCGGAATATAGTCGAGCTCCTCCGCCATCTTGCCGCCATTGGCGAAAGCCCAGGTGAAGAATTTGAGCGCCTCCGCTGCCGCGGCCTCGTCCTTCGGCTCCTTGGGCAGCAGGATGAAGGTCGCCGCCGTGACCGGCCACGCCTTGGCGCCCGGCTCGTTCGTCAAGATTTCATAGAAACCCTCGGCATGCGACCAGTCGGCGCCGGCCGCGGCAGCCTGGAAGGAGTCCATGTTCGGCGCGACGACCTTGCCGTCCTTGTTGATCATCTTCGTATAGGTCAGCTTGTTCTGCTTGGCGTAAGCATATTCGACATAGCCAATCGCGCCCTTGGTGTTGGCGACATTGTTGGCGACGCCTTCATTGCCCTTGGCGCCGATGCCCGCTGGCCATTCAACAGACGTGTTTTCGCCGACTTTCGACTTCCAGTCGCTCGACACTTTCGAGAGGTAGTTGGTGAAGTTGAAGGTCGTTCCCGAACCGTCCGAGCGATGCACGACGACGATCGGCTGCGACGGCAGCTTGGCCTTGGGATTGAGCTTCTTGATCGCCGCATCGTCCCATTTGGTGATTTCGCCGAGGAATATCTTCGCCAGCGTCACGCCGTCGAGCGTGAGGTCGCCGCCGGCGACGCCATCGAGATTGATCACCGGCACGATGCCGCCGATCACCTGCGGCCATTGCGCCAGTCCCGCCGTCTGAAGCTCCTCGGCTTTCAGCGGCTGGTCCGACGCGCCGAAAGTGACGGTGCGCGCCTTGACCTGCTTGATGCCGCCGCCCGAGCCGATCGATTGGTAATTGAGGCCGTTGCCGGTGTCCTTCTTATACGCCTCCGCCCATTTCGCGTAGATCGGATAGGGAAAGGTCGCCCCCGCGCCGGAAATGTCCAGCGCGCTCGCCGCGCCAGCCATGACGGCGAGAGCGAGCGCCGCGCCAACGCCGCGTTTGAAGATCGTCGAGATCATTTGAAGGTCTCTTTTCAGCTCGAGAATAGAGTTACGCGATGCGCCCCGCGCCATCGCGAGCCGGCACACTATCGGCTCGACAATAGCGTTTTGTGACGATTAGATGACACTCATATGACACAAAATAATACTTTATTTCAGCATCTTGCTATTATCATGCCAAATCGCTCGCGGGCAAAATGACGCGGAACAGGGCTCCCTCGCCCAGCGCGGACTCAATCGACAAGCGTCCACGATGGCGCAGCACGATATGTTTAACGATGGCGAGGCCCAGGCCCGTGCCGCCCTTCGCGCGGCTCTTGCCGGCGTCGACCCGATAGAAGCGTTCGGTCAATCGGGGAATATGTTCCGGCGCGACGCCCGGACCATAATCCCGCACGGAAAGAACGACGAGGGCGCCCTTGCGCGCAAGCGAAATGTCCACGGGCTTTGCGGCGTCATCCTCCGCGCATCCGTATTTGATCGCATTCTCGACCAGGTTCTCGATGACGCGCGCGAGTTCATCGCGATCGCCGGGCGCGACGACATTGGGCGCGAGATCGAGATTGATCGTCACGCCGCTGTCCTCCGCCATCTGCGACAGCGTGTCGACGATGTGAGCGACAAGAAGCGTCAAATCGACCGGCGTCGCCGGACGAAGATGCATATGCTGCTCGATGCGCGAGAGCGACAGAAGATCATCGACGAGGCGGGCCATGCGCTGCGCCTGCTCGCGCATGATGCCGAGGAATTTGTCGCGAGTCGCGCCATCGTCGCGCGCCGGGCCTTGCAGCGTCTCCACGAAGCCGAGCAGCGAGGCGAGCGGCGTTCGCAATTCGTGACTGGCGTTGGCGACAAAATCGACGCGCATGCGCTCGACGCGGCGCGATTCCGTAAGGTCGCGCAGGCTCACCACGGCGGCGGCTTCGAATCCCTCGATCTGCATCGGCGCGATATGCGCCTCGAACCAGCATTCAACGGGCAGACGCTCGACCCAGACGGTTTTCTCCGCCTCGCCGCCGGCGAGCACGCGCGCCACTGCGTCGAGCATGTCGGGAGACCGCAGGCTGCGCGACAGCGGCTCGCCGAGCCGCACCGCCGGCGCCAGCGCATTCGCGGCCGCATTGGCGGCGGCGACGCGCGTTTCCTCGTCGATGACGAAGATCGGCTCGGGCAGCGCGTTGATCACCGGCCCCAAAAGATCCACGGCCTGATCGCGCCATTTCAATTTTTGCGTCAACATCGTCATTCGCGACTCGTCCAGCGCGCCGCTCAATTCCCGCGCTCTTCCATGATGCGTGCGATCGCCTCGCGCAGCGAGGCCCAGCGGCGCGCGCCTTCGTCCGCCCCCAGAACCGCAAGCGCGACGACGAAGGGCAGAAAATAATAGATCATTCGAAACAGGAGAAGAGACGCCAAAACGCTTTCCTGCGAAGCGGCCGGAATGGCGTTGAGCATCGTCGCCTCGAAAACGCCGAGGCCGCCGGGCGCATGGCTGATGACGCCGAGAATGCAGGCGACGATATAAACGGCGACGAAGGGGATGAAGCCGAGCTCGACGCCGGGCGGCAAAAGGACATAGAGCGCGCCGGCGGCGCAGCAGAGATCGGCGACGCCGAGCGCCAGCTGCGCCAGCGTCGGCGCCAGGCCGGGCAAGTCCAGCGAGTGGCCCCGAAGACGAATGCTCCGACGTTCGAGCGTCACCCACACGCAATAGAGGACGACGCCCGCGAGAATGATGAGGCCGGGAATGACATGGAGAAAGGCTGGCGCGCCGTCGAGCGCGGCGAGCGCGTCCGCGCCTTGCACGAAACCGACGCCCATCATCAGCGTCATGCCAAGCCAGAAAGTGACGCCGGCGAAAATGGTGATGTTCGCCACCTGCAGCGCGGTCAATGCGGCGCGCGAATAAATCCAGTAGCGCACCGCCGCGCTGGTGACGAGCGGGAAGCCGAGATTGAAGGAGACGGCGTAGCTCGCAAAGGAGGCGAGCGCCGCGACGCGATAAGGCGCCCGCGCGCCGACCTGGCGCAGCGCGACGACGTCATAGCCGGTAAGGAAAAGATAGGAGAGCGCGGAGAGCGCCAGCGACGACAGAATCTGACCGGCGCTCATCGCGGCCAGAGCATTGGCGAAATCGGCGTAACTGATGTTGGAGAGCGTCTTGCCCAGGATGAAAGCGGCAAGGACGAAAACCGCGAGGCTCGCCGCGACGCCCAGCGCGCTGAGCGCGCCCTTCGGCAGACGGCGCCGCAAATCTTCGAAAAACCCGGCGCGCCTTGGGGCTGAGACGACCGGCAGGCCGGGCGTTCGAAATTTGATGAAATCGTTTTCGCGCGACGTCATTTTACCGTCCGCGCCAGGGCGCCGCGCTTAAAGGCCTCAATCCGCGTGGGTGACAACCAACTCCTCCGAAGCAGCATCTCCTTGCCTAATCATGTCATATCGCAATCATGTCAGGGCGATGACTTACGTCGCGCGACCGCAACGATCGAGTTCGATGGCGTTGAAGTTGGCGCCAAATACGGCCCAGTCAAGGGCGAAAACATCCGCAGGGCGCGAAAAACTTGACCTTCGAGGCTTGCGAA
>CAZCJY010000030.1:0-3122 GCA_964498975.1 uncultured Methylocystis sp. | reverse complement strand
GCGAACTAGCGGCGTGGAGGGAGGCCCGAGGCGGAAGCCGCGAGAAGGAGCCCTATCATGCACATGATGTCCAAGGAAATGCAGGCCTGCGTCGACGCCTGCCTGAGCTGTTATCAAATGTGCTTCGGCATGGCGATGACGCATTGCCTGCAAAAAGGCGGCGACCATGTGAAGCCCAAACATTTTCGCGCGATGATGGCTTGCGCGGACATGTGCCGCGACAGCGCCCATATGATGCTGATGAATGCGCCGCAGGCGCAGCAGATGTGCAAGCTTTGCGCAGAGGCGTGCGAAGCTTGCGCCAAGGAATGCGATCCGCTTCCGGATATGAAGGACTGCGCCGCCGAATGCCGCCGCTGCGCCGAGCAATGCCGCAAGATGGCGTCCCAAAAAATGGCGGCGTGAGGCTCCTAGAGCAAGTTCCGAAAAAGTCGACAGACTTTTTCGATCAGAACTTGCTCCAGCTTATCAATTTGGCGCGATTTCTATCGATCAGACGATTTGGTCTGATCGGAAAGCGCGCTTGCGCCCGGCGGCAGTTTATTGCCGGGCGCGCGGCGACGCGCTTATTTGCCGCCCAGGCTCAGAATATAGGCGGCCAACGAATCGACCTCCCCGCGCGAAAGAATGATGTTGGGCATGTTCCTGTGCGAAGAGCGCAAAAAAACTTTGAGCGACAATTCGGTGGTCGACGGCATTTTGGCGACGTCGACAAAGCGGGGCGCCTTGGCGTCGGGGCTCTTTGCCTCGGCGTCGTGGCCGATCGCATGGCAGGTGGCGCATTCGGTCTTAGCGAGTTTGGCGCCGACGGTCGGATCGGCGCTCGCGGCCGTCGCCGGCGCAGCGATCAAGGAGACGAAGATCAAAGCGAACGCTAATCTCATTGCCGTCACTCCTCGCCGTTCAGATCTTCGGGGCGCGGCTGCAACATGATGTTGTAGCCGGCGTCGACAAGATGCGTTTCGCCGGTCACGCCGCCTGAAAGCTCGGAGAGCAGATAGAGCGCCGAGCCGCCGATTTCATCGAGAGTGATCATTCTGCGCAATGGGCAATGCTTCTTTTGAAAAGCGCCCATCGCCCGCGCGCCAGTGATGCCGGCGCCCGCCATGGTCCGCACCGGGCCGGGAGAGAGCGCGTTCACGCGTATCCCGCGATCGCCGAAGTCGGCGGCAAGATAACGCACGGAGGAATCGAGCGCCGCTTTCGCGACGCCCATGACATTGTAGTTGGGCATGACATGCGTGCCGCCGCCAAAGCTCACCGTCAGCAGCGAGCCGCCCTTCTTCATCAGCGCGGCGGCGCGGCGCGAGGCCTCGGTGAAGGAGAAGCAGGAGATGACGAGCGTGCGGATGAAATTCTCTCGGCTTGTGTCGGCGTAAAGCCCCTTCAATTCGCTCTTGTCGGAATAGGCGATGGAATGGACCAGAAAATCCATCTCGCCCCAGTCATATTCGAGCCGCGCGAAGACGTCGTCGACGGTGGCGATGTCCTCGACGTCGCAAGGCAGCACGAGGTCCGAACCCAATTCCTTCGCGAGCGGTTTGACGCGCTTGCCGAGCTGCTCGCCCTGATAGGTGAAGGCGAGCTGAGCGCCATGACGCGCCAATACGCGCGCAATGCCATAGGCGATGGAATGATCATTGGCGACGCCCATGATGAGCCCGCGCTTGCCTTGCATCAGTTTACTTGCAACCGTCATTTATTAATCTTCCTCGCAGAAGGACTGGCGTGTTGGCGAAACGACAGGGGAATAAAGCCTTTCGTCTTTCGCCGTCATGGCCGGGCTTGTCCCGGCCATCCACGCCAAAACGGAGCGAAATGACGCCGAAACGTTGCTTTATTTGGCGCGCCGCCCTTTTGTAAAGCTGTCGCACAGCGTGCGGATGGCCGGGACAAGCCCGGCCATGACGACCCCGCGCAGGGCGGCGCTCCCCTCACGCATCGGGATGTTTGAACACGAGCGTCGCGTTGGTGCCGCCAAAGCCGAAGGAGTTCGAGAGCGCCGCGCCAAGCTTCACATTGTCGCGGCGCTCGCGCAGGATCGGCATGTCGGCGAAATCGGGATCGAGCTCCTCGATATTGGCGCTTTCGCAAATGAAACCGTTCCGCATCATCAGAAGCGAATAGATCGCCTCCTGGACGCCGGTCGCGCCGAGCGAATGCCCCGTGAGTGATTTCGTCGCCGAAATCGGCGGACATTTGTCGCCCACGCCAAAGACTTCGCGCAGCGCCTCGATTTCCTTCACGTCGCCGACCGGCGTCGAGGTGGCGTGCGGATTGATATAGTCGATCGGGCATTTGACGGTCGATAGCGCCTGCTTCATGCAGCGCACGGCGCCCTCGCCCGACGGCGCGACCATGTCGAAGCCGTCGGAGGTCGCGCCATAGCCGGCGACTTCGGCATAGATTTTCGTGCCGCGCGCCTTGGCGTGCTCATATTCTTCGAGCACCAGCACGCCCGCGCCGCCGGCGATGACAAAGCCGTCGCGATTCTTGTCATAAGCGCGCGAAGCGGTCGCAGGGCGATCATTGTAGGAAGAAGACATCGCGCCCATGGCGTCGAAGAGGACGGAGAGCTCCCACTCCAATTCCTCGCAGCCCCCGGCGAAAATCATGTCCTGCTTGCCATATTGGATAAGCTCATAGGCGTTGCCGATGCAGTGGTTCGACGTCGCGCAGGCCGAGGAGATCGAATAATTCACGCCCTTGATCTTGAACCACACGGCGAGCGTCGCCGAGGCCGTCGACGACATGCACTTCGGCACGGCGAAGGGGCCGACGCGTTTTGGGCCTTTGGTGCGGGTGATGTCGGCGGCTTCGACAAGCGTATGAGTCGAGGGGCCGCCCGAGCCCATGATGATGCCGGTGCGCTCGTTGGAGACTTCTGACTCTGAAAGGCCGGCGTCGGCGATCGCCTGATCCATGGCCACATGGTTCCATGCCGTTCCGGTGGCGTGGAAACGCATGGCGCGGCGATCGACGATCTGTGAAGCGTCAAGCGTCGGCATGCCGTGAACCTGCGAGCGAAAGCCGAGTTCGGCGTATTTGTCGGCCTTGACGATGCCCGACTTCGCTTCGCGCAGAGAGGCGACCACCTCCTGCGTGGTGTTGCCGATCGACGA
>CAZCJY010000029.1:0-17376 GCA_964498975.1 uncultured Methylocystis sp. | reverse complement strand
GAACGCGGCGACGCCGAAATCCGACAGGGCGCGCTCATCAACGCCGCTTGAGCGGAACGGCAAGCCTGTCGCAAGGCTCGGCACAGACCGATGAGCGAAGGAGCAGAAGAAGATGACGTTGAAGATCATAGCCTCGCAGTGCACGAGTTGTTCGGCGTGCGAGCCGGAATGCCCAAATGTGGCGATTTACGAAAAAAACGGAACCTTCGTTATCAACCCAAAGAAGTGCACTGAATGCATCGGGCATTTCGATGTGCCGCAATGCGCTGCGGTTTGCCCGGTCGACGATACTTGCGTGATCGACAACTCATTTCCACGTTATCAAGCGCCGGCTTGAGGGAGAGGCAGCAATGAAGTTTACTCTGACGCCCGGAGCGCAGAAGTTTATACGCCGTATGATTCAGTTCAGCACAAACCCGGACGGAGGATTCCGCCTTGCGGTGAGTCCGGGAGGGTGTTCAGGGTTGAGTGCGCAATTTGACGTAGAGGCGGCGCCGCGTGCAGGCGACTTGGAATATCACAGCGACGGACTGAAGTTCTTTCTCCCTGCGGAAAGCCGCTTGCTGCTGGATGGCGTCACTATCGATTTCGCTGAATCCGCCACAAGCGGAGGGCTGGTGTTCCATGATCCCAAACAAACGGGCAGTTGTAAGAGTAGTAGCGCCTCCATCGTAGAGCATTCACACTAAGGCGCATGTAATGGTCGCTCGCGAGGGAGCAGAAACGAGCGCTGGCGAGAAGGAATTTCTCGCCAGCTCCCTTCTCGGAGCGGGTCTGCCGCCAGAGGCCGAAAAGTACCTGGAACGCGCAAGCGACGCTTACGCCGATTCTGCGGCAGCGGAAGAATATCTTCGGAAGGCTGAGGAACTGGCTCCCGATCACGCCGCCGTGCTGATCGGCTTCTACCGCTTTTACTTCTATAAGGGGCGCTTGCGCGAAGCGCTTGGCATCGCTGATCGATGTTTGGAGAAAGCGGCGCGCGAGAACAACATACCCAAAGATTGGCGGCGCGCAGCCGCGGGCGATGCGGTCTTCGACCGTTACGAAGAGATTTTACCGCGCTTCTTCCTTTTTACCCTAAAGGGCTATGCGTATCTACAAATGCGGCTTGGCGCGTTGGACGAAAGTCGCGCTGCAATTATGAAGCTTCTCGAACTTGATCCATCTGACAAGATTGGCGCGAAAGTGTTGCTCGGCGTGCTCGACAGAGTGGGTCTGAGCGATGACTCATGACATTGATGAGGCGCGCGACTGGCGCGGCCGAGAGGTTGACTGCTTCTCCTGCCCGCACCGCGATCTGTTGGATCGCGGCAAATGCGAGTTGCGGAAAGCCTGCGTGCAGGATCGATACGCGCGCCGAATAGATCGCTTTTTCGAGTGGAATCCACAGCTCGCAGACAACTATCTCGCTCACGCGCATTTTGAAGTGCGCGCCGTGGCGGCGAAATACGCCAATCCCTTTTTGCTGCCCGCTTTGCTTAAGGATCCCGATGAAACCGTGCGATGGGAGGCCGTCCGGCACCTCCCGCGGCGGTACCAGATTGAACTGCGCAAGGATCCTCATAGGGAAGTGCGCATACGTATTGCAACCATCCTTGAAGGCGCAGATCTCTTGCCTATGATGGACGACGAAGACTACTACGTGAGAATTGTGGTTGCTCGGAAAATTCAGCCCTCGCTGCTGACCATGATGATGGACGATGAGGAAGCGGAGGTTCGTCGACTTGTCGCCCAGCGCATCGACGAGCGATGGTTGGGCCGCATGTCTAAGGACCCTCATGCCGAGGTGCGGCTCGAGGCGGCCCGGCGTATGTCGGACGAACAGCTGGCGGTTTTGAAAACGGACCCCGATTGGCGCATTCGGCACTATGTCGCGTCTTACATTTCCGCAGATAAAATCGGGCCATTGGTCGATGATGCGGACCCGCTTGTCGCGGAAACCGCGCGTGGCCGTATGCGAATGGATTTTCCAAACGTCTGAAGGGGCCCTTTGTCGGGTCCTCCGCCTTTGTCGCCTAACGCCATTAGAGGGCGCGATTGGCAATGCTCCCGCATGGACTGACAATGTAATTGGCTCGCCGTGTTTGTAACCTTTTCAACATCGCATTTTGCATGGAGCTATTTCTATAAGATATTGAAAACTATAATTAATCAGAAGCATCCCGCGCTGGCATAGACCTTGCGATTACGTCTGCGGACGCGACCGAGAGCTCACGAAGCGACTTTGCAGATGAGCGCGTGTTTTTCCGGTGGCGAGCTGCTCACGAAACGCCCTGCTTTGGGGCGCGCCGAGAATTCGAAGGGATTCAGAGGAGAACACCATGTCGTCACTACGGCAAATCGCGTTTTACGGTAAGGGGGGCATCGGCAAGTCGACGACGTCCCAGAACACCTTGGCGGCTCTTGCGGAATTGGGTCACCGGATTCTGATCGTCGGCTGCGATCCGAAGGCGGACTCGACGCGTCTGATCCTGCACGCCAAGGCGCAGGATACGATCTTGAGCCTGGCCGCCAACGCCGGCAGCGTCGAAGACCTCGAGATCGAGGACGTGATGAAGGTCGGCTACCGCGACATTCGTTGCGTCGAGTCGGGCGGTCCGGAGCCGGGCGTCGGCTGCGCCGGCCGCGGCGTCATCACCTCGATCAACTTCCTCGAGGAGAACGGCGCCTATGAGGACATCGACTATGTGTCCTACGACGTTCTGGGCGACGTCGTGTGTGGCGGCTTCGCCATGCCGATCCGCGAGAACAAGGCGCAGGAAATCTACATCGTCATGTCGGGCGAGATGATGGCGATGTATGCGGCCAACAACATTTCGAAGGGCATTCTGAAGTATGCGAACTCTGGCGGCGTGCGCCTGGGCGGGCTGGTGTGCAACGAGCGCCAGACCGACAAGGAGCTGGAGCTTGCCGAGGCGTTGGCGAAGAAGCTCGGCACGACGCTGATCTACTTCGTGCCGCGCGACAACATCGTGCAGCATGCGGAGCTGCGCCGCATGACGGTGCTGGAATATGCGCCGGAGTCGGAGCAGGCGAACCATTACCGCAATCTTGCGGTGAAGATCCACGCCAATCAGGGCAAGGGAATCATCCCCACCCCGATCACCATGGACGAGCTCGAAGACATGCTCATGGAGCACGGCATCATGAAGGCCGTCGACGAGAGCCAGGTCGGCAAAACCGCAACCGAACTCGCCGCTATCGCGTAATCGAAAATAACCTGACGTCGACCTCTCGCATCCCGAGAGGTCGACGTTATTTCAGCGGAGCGAGACGTGACCGGGGACGCATTCCCCAATCTCGTGGCGAGCGAAGCTCCTGCCGGCTTGGCGGGAGAGGGGGCATTTGATTTCGAGGGCGACGCGGCCGCGGCGTATCGCAGCCTTATGGGTGCTTCGCCGCAAGAGATGAAAATCGACAGCGACGAGAATTTCGATAGGCATGTTTTTGCATCGATTCTCGCGCTTGCGCTGACGGAGGGAGGGCCGTTTGCGGATCAGGCCGGATTAAGCGGAGTTGAGCTTAAGGCGCTCCTGTCTCGCTGTTTTTCCGACAGTGAATTTTGTGCTTCGGATTGCGCCGATGGCGCAACGGCTCCCGATGACGAAGAGATCGAAATGGTGCGGGATCTGTTGTTAGCAAACAGATCGAGTCCTGGCGAGTTAGGTCGCTGGCTCGCCGCCATGGTGGCGCGGCGCGCTGCGGAGCCCAATCATTTGTGGGAAGATCTTGGCTTACGCGACCGTTCCGAGCTGACAAGGCTCATCGAACGGCATTTTCAGCCTCTCGCCATTCGCAATGACAAGAATATGCGCTGGAAGCGCTTTTTCTACCGGCTGATGTGTGAGAATGATGGCCTCGTGATGTGTAGCACGCCCATTTGCTCGAATTGTTCCGACTATAATCAGTGCTTCGGCGAAGAAGCTGGGACGAGCCGGTTGGCGTCGGCCCCTCGTCCATCGGACGACCTTACCGGAAGCTGACAAGCGTGAGTCAAACAGGACGCGACGCTGTCGGGTTTTAGACAATTTCGAACCGAAACCCGCTTAAGGCGTGTGCCTCGGCGCATGGCACATCGATTGCTTCTTAGCTCAATGAGAAAGCATTGGAGCTCAGAGGATCCAATATGATTCTGGTCTCGGAAGCCGCAGTCGCCGCCGTCAAGGACGCGATGCATCGGGCGGGGCAACTCGAAGGAGGGTTGCGCATCCTTGTAAAGGAAGGCGGATGCGCGGGGTACCAATATGTCGTCGATCTCGACGCGGAACAGAGGAACGACGACATTGTCGTTGAAGCGGGCGGGGTCCGCGTGCTGATTGATCCGGCGTCGCGTCCTCGCCTCGAAGGCATGACCCTTGGCTACAGGCAAGGACTCGAAGGATCTGGCTTCACCTTTGAAAACCCGAATGCGAACTCCACATGCGGATGCCAAAAATCGTTCAGCTGAAGAGCATGGAGCGGGGAAGGTGTGTCGGCGCCGGTGATTGACTACAAAGGGGTTGCGTGCCCCCAGGCCCAGCGCCGACGTAGCGAAGTGAAAAATGGACCGGTTTTTTGGTTGCGTGGAATAGGCGCCAACAAGCGGTTCCCACTATAGAGGAGCGAGCGCTGATGGCGCTCTGTCAACCAGATGTCTGAGTCGCTGCACATTGCAAAGTCCATGGCGCTCGCCGCGTCGCGGGATGCGGAAGGCATAGACATCGTTCTCAATGACACAACCTTGAGGGACGGCGAGCAGGCGCCTGGCGTTGCGTTCACGAGGGAAGAAAAGATCGCAATTGCGCAGGCGCTCGCGCGCGCAGGCGTCACCGAGATCGAGGCCGGGACGCCGGCGATGGGAGAAGATGAAATTGGCGCGATACGCGCAATCGTTGAGGCCGATCTTCCGCTAAAGCCTATTGCGTGGTGCCGGATGCGGATCGACGACGTCGACGCGGCGCTGGCCTCCGGCGTTTCGATGGTCAATTTATCGGCGCCGGTATCGGAAACGCAGATAGCGGCAAAATTGCGCGGCGGACGCTCGACAGTGCTGGAGATGACGCGCCGCGTCGTCGATTATGCACGGAGCAAAGATTTGGATGTAGCCGTCGGCGGAGAAGACTCTTCGCGCGCGGATACGGAATTTCTGATCGAGGTGATGGCTGTCGCGCATTCAGCGGGCGCGCGCCGATTTCGTGTCGCCGACACGTTGAGCGTGCTCGATCCATTCTCCACCTTCGCTCTAATGTCGAAGCTGCGGGCCGCGACCGACATGGAGATTGAAATTCATTGCCATGACGATCTTGGTCTCGCGACCGCCAATACGCTCGCGGCCATCAAGGCCGGCGCGACGCATGCATCCGTCACCGTGATTGGTCTTGGCGAGCGTGCCGGAAACGCGCCGCTCGAAGAGGTTGCGGTTGGGGCGATGCAGCTGCACGGCTGGAGAACGGGCGTCATACTCACGGAGTTGAGCAACGTCGCCGCGCTCGTCTCTGCGGCGGCGCGACGTCCAATTCCATTGAACAAATCCATAGTCGGCGAACACGTGTTCACTCATGAGTCGGGAATTCACGTCGACGGACTGCTGAAGGATCGGCGCGCCTATGAAGCGCTTGATCCAGGCGTTCTCGGCCGCTCGCATAAGATCGTTGTCGGCAAGCACTCTGGTTCGGCGGCGATCACCGCAATTCTGGATACGTTGCGCCTGCCCGTTACGTCAGACGAACTCGTGAAGATAGTTTCGTCTGTGCGCGCTCGCGCGCTTAGTCACAAGGGGCCGGTGAACCACGAAGCGTTGACGTCGATCTGGCGTGATGCAAGAGCTCAGTCTGGCGCGCGCGGTCTGTGAGGACAAGATAATGGAATGCAGCGACGCACCGACGCACAGCTCCGCGCTAGAGACGCCGCTGCTTACGCGGATGAAGTTGATTTGGGAAGACCTGTCCTGTGTGCCAACGCGCGATCCGGCGGCGCGCGGCATGCTGGAAACCCTTTTGACATATCCCGGCGTTCACGCCGTCATTTGGCATCGTCTGGCGAATTGGCTTTGGCAGGGCAATCACCGCTTCCCCGCGAGACTGATTTCCTGGCTTGCCCGGTTTCTGACAAATATTGACATACATCCTGGGGCAACCATTGGCCGCCGCTTTTTCATCGATCACGGCGCGGGAGTTGTGATCGGAGAAACCGCGATCGTTGGAGACGATGTAACGATATATCACGGCGTCACGCTGGGAGGCGTTTCATGGTCGCCAGGCAGACGCCATCCAACGGTAGAGGATGGCGTCGTGATCGGCGCTGGCGCGAAGATCCTTGGGCCCATTACAGTCGGTCGGAACGCGAGGGTCGGAGCGAATTCCGTTGTGATCGAGAATGTGACGCGCGACGCGACGGTCGTTGGAATCCCAGCAAAGGTCGTTCATCGGGAGTCGACGCGGCGCACGTTCGGCGGGCGCATCAATCTCAATCACCATCAGATGCCCGACCCCGTCGGCGAAGCCTTTGAGGTTTTGGTTGACCGCGTCGAATTTCTGGAGACAAGGCTTTCGCATTTGCAGCAGCGATTGCGAGATCAAGCGAGGCCAGCGAAAGTTGACGCGGCGATTGAAGCGGATCATCCGCGCATCATTTGAAGGAGACGATCAGTGACAGCCCTGCAATCTGACATCGGGATCCTAGGTCAGCTCAAAAAAATGTCCTCGGCGGAGGACTTCTTTGCATTGCTTGGCGTTGACTATGATCCAACGGTCGTCAACGTCGCGCGCCTGCATATCCTGCGGCGCATGGCGCAGTATCTTGTCAACGAGGATTTTTCTGGACTGACGGAGGCTGAGGTAGCCGAGCGTTGCAAGAGCTTTCTGGAGCGCGCTTACGATGATTTCGTGCAGTCATCGCCGATAAATGAGCGCGTATTTAAAGTGCTGAAAGACGCCGTGGAGCCGCCAAAGCCGCCCACATTCGTGCAGCTCAACGTTTTGAAGTAAGGCCACTCGCCAGCGAGGGACATTGGTGATGCATATCGTCGTCTGCATGAAGCAAGTGCCCGATTCGGCACAAATCCGCGTTCACCCGGTGACCAACACCATCATGCGTCAGGGCGTGCCGACAATCATCAACCCTTACGATCTTTTCGCGATCGAAGAGGCGTTGCGGCTTCGGGATCAATTTGGCGGCGAGGTCACCATTCTGACTATGGGTCCGCCTTCGGCCGAAGACAGTCTTCGCAAGGCTCTCAGCTTCGGAGCGGACCGGGCGGTCTTGCTTACGGATCGTTTCTTTGCGGGCGCCGATACGCTCGCTACAACCTATGCTCTTGCGACGGCCCTTCGTAAGATTAGCGCTGAGTTTGGCGCGCCCGACATTGTTTTTACGGGAAAACAGACAATCGACGGTGATACGGCTCAGGTCGGACCGGGTGTGGCAAAACGGCTCGGCTTTATTCAACTCACCTATGTTTCGTACATCAATTCGGTCGATCTGGAAGGACGCACCATCGAAGTGGAACGCCGTTCGGAAGGCGGCGTACAGAAGCTGCGCAGCAAACTGCCCTGTCTCATCACGATCCTGGAAGGCGTCAACGAAATACGAAGCGGTTCGCTGCCTGATGCGTTGAGGGCCGCCCGTGCGACGATCGTCAAATGGAGCGCGCAGGAAGCCGGCGTCGAAGATATCTCAAAATGCGGACTTCGCGGGTCTCCAACTATTGTCAAGAAGGTGTACGCGCCGCAGCCGCGCGCGCAAAAGGCCGAATTGATCGATCTTGGCGACCAGAGCCCCGGGGAAGCGCTCGTCGATGAACTCTTCAAGCGTCAACCAAAGCTCGAAGGCGAACTCGAGAGTCTGGCGCGGGGATATTAGATCGTAAGACAGGAGCGAAAACAAATGAACCATGCAGTTAAAGCTCCCGCTCCAGCCGCGGGGCGCGCCGCGACAAAGAAAGAGCTGCCCGAACATCTCAAGAGCTATAAGCACGTATGGGTTTTCGTTGAGCAGGAACGCGGACAGGTTCATCCCGTTTCATGGGAGCTGATGGGAGCTGGCCGCCGGCTTGCCGATAAACTCGGCGTTAATCTGGCGGCGGTCGTGCTTGGCGCGCGCGGCGAAGCGACGCAAGTCGTCACAAGAGAGGCGTTTTGCTACGGCGCTGATCTCGCCTATGTAATCGCGGACGACCTCCTGACGGATTATCGCAACGAGAGTTATACCAAAGCATTGACGGATCTCGTCAATGTCTATCAGCCGGAGATACTTCTGCTCGGGGCGACGACGCTTGGCCGCGATCTCGCGGGCTCGGTGGCGACAAGCTTGCTCACGGGCCTGACCGCTGATTGCACGGAACTTGATGTCGACGCCGACGGATCGCTCGCGGCGACGCGTCCGACCTTCGGCGGATCGCTTTTGTGCACCATCTTCACGCTCAACTATCGGCCACAGATGGCGACGGTGCGGCCGCGAGTCATGCCGATGCCGGCTCGGGTTGACAAAGCTCTAGGCAACGTTATCGAACATCCCCTTGGGATAATCGAGGACGACATTGTCACCAAGGTCTTGTCCTTTTTGCCTGATCGCGATTCCTCGAAATCAAATCTCGCTTACGCGGATGTGGTCGTCGCGGGCGGCCTTGGTCTTGGCTCGCCGGAAAATTTTCAGTTGATCCGTCAACTCGCCGCCTCGCTCGGCGCGGAATATGGATGTTCGAGGCCGCTCGTCCAAAAAGGCTGGGTCAGTTCGGACCGTCAGATCGGCCAGACCGGAAAAACGATCCGACCGAAATTGTATATCGCGGCGGGCATCTCTGGCGCGATCCAGCACCGCGTGGGAGTCGAAGGCGCAGATTACATCCTTGCCATCAACACCGACAAAAATGCTCCGATCTTCGATTTCGCCCATCTCGGCGTCGTCACCGACGCGGTACGTCTTTTGCCTATGCTTACGGAAGCGTTCTGCAAGCGACTGTCTCCGCATCAGCGCGACCGTTTAGCAAGCTAGAGGAGAGCGGCATGATCGAAGAACGATTTGATGCCATAGTGGTTGGAGCCGGCATGGCTGGCAATGCCGCCGCCCTGACGCTCGCCCAAAGAGGACTGAAGGTTCTGCAGCTGGAGCGCGGCGAATATTCCGGCTCTAAGAACGTGCAGGGCGCGATCCTATATTCGGAAATGCTCGAAAAGCTCATTCCGGATTTCCGCGAAGACGCGCCTCTGGAGCGCCATCTGGTCGAGCAGCGCTTCTGGATGATGGACGACAACTCCCACACTGGGCTGCACTATCGATCCGACGAATTTAACGAGGAGCGCCCAAACCGCTATACGATCATTCGCGCGCAATTCGACAAATGGTTCTCAAAAAGGGTTCAGGAGGCCGGCGCCGTCGTCCTGTGCGAAACAACGGTGACCGAGCTCCTGCAGGATGCGCGGGGCAAAGTCATAGGCGTGCGGACTGATCGCAAGAATGGGAAGGTCGCCGCTGATGTCGTTGTGCTCGCTGAAGGCGTAAGCGGGCTGCTTGGCACGCGCGCCGGGCTGCGCAATACGCCCAAGGCCGACAATGTAGCGCTCGCCGTCAAGGAAATGCATTTTCTGCCGCGCGAAACCATCGAAGCGCGTTTCAATCTGAGTGGTGACGAGGGCGCAGTCATCGAGGCCGTTGGAACGATTTCCAAAGGCATGACAGGCATGGGCTTCATCTACGCCAACAAGGAATCCGTTTCGCTCGGCATCGGCTGTCTCGTTTCTGATTTTCAAAAGACAGGCGAAACGCCCTACGGCCTTCTAGAGCGGTTCAAAACGCATCCGTCGGTTCGAGCGCTCATCGAAGGCTCCGAGGTCAAGGAATATTCCGCCCATCTCATTCCCGAGGGCGGTTTCAAAGCGATCCCGCAGCTCTATGGCGATGGCTGGGTCGTTGTCGGCGATGCGGCGCAGCTGAATAACGCAGTGCATCGCGAAGGATCGAACCTCGCCATGACGTCGGGTCGTCTTGCCGCTGAGGCGATATTTCAGATCAAATCGCGTCGCGATCCGATGACCAAAGAGAATCTGGCTCTCTACAAGAAGATGATCGACGATTCCTTCGTAATGAAGGATCTCCAGAAATACAAAGATATGCCGGAGCTTCTGCACATACAGGCGCAGAATTTCTTTCTGACGTATCCGCAGCTCGTGTCGAAAGCGATGAAGAATTTCGTCCGCGTTGACGGGACGCCAAAGAGAGAGAAGGAGAAGATGACGCTGCGCTCCTTCGTCTCGGCAAGATCCTGGACAGGATTGTTTGGAGACGCGTTCAGGTTGGCGCGCGCCTGGAGGTAGTTCTGGCGCGCAAATTTGGCTGACGCCTGCCGACGGAGAGCAACAATGACAGCAGAACCTTCTATGCGTGTCGAAGACAAACTCTATCTCAACCGCTATCTTGTCGACGCGGGCCGCGCGCATATCAAAGTGCGTCCCCACAGCAAACCGTCGCCTGAGCTGCTCAGTCTTTTGAAAGCCTGTCCGGCGCATTGTTACGAACAAAATTCTGCGGGACAGGTGGAGATCACGACGGACGGCTGTGTCGAATGCGGAACGTGCCGCATCATCGCTGAGGCCAGCGGAGATATCGAATGGAACTATCCCCGCGGCGGCTATGGAGTCTTGTTTAAGTTTGGCTGACACACGGGCGCCGGAATTTGCGTGACGTGATCGAGCGTCGCTCATCGGATCGCGGAGAGTCATCCGATTTCGCCGTTGAGATCTGTCCGATCCATGGGAGCGCCTTGGGAACCCTGTTGTCGCTGGCGATCACTGGAGAACGCAATCTTCCTTCGTCGGTCGTGTTCGAGCGGGTGACGGTGGGCGCAAAAGTCGGCGAGTAAACGCTCCCACGGCAAATAGGGTGTCCGGCGAATGAAATTCTACATGACGCCCGGCTCATGCTCCACGGGCATTCATATTTTGCTCGAGGAGATTGGGCTGGTTTTTGAGGCCTATATCGTCGATCTCGTCAAAGGCGATCATCTTAAGCCCGAATATCTCGCCATCAATCCGCGCGGAACAATTCCAACGCTGTTACGCGATGACGGCGTGGCGCTCACCGATTTTATCTCGATCGCAAACTGGCTGGCTGTTTCTTATCCGCGTCGTAAGCTATTGCCTGAGGATGACGCGTCCAAGCAAACAGCTCTTATGACGATGCATTTCTGCGTCCAGCACATTCATGGCGAAGGCTTCCGTCGCATTTTCACTCCGGAACGATATAGCGACGGGCAAACCAATGTCGAAACGATCAAAGCCGAAGGGCAGGGGATCGTCACTGCGGCGTTGATTGTCGAGGACAGCGAACTCATGGGCAAGGAATATGCGGCTGGAGCCTTTTCGATCGCCGACGCGGCGCTCTTTTATGTCGAGTTCTGGGCCGATAAAATCGGCATGCAGCTGCCGCCCAATTGCCTTGCCCATTACCAGCGTATGAAGACCCGCCCCGCTGTGCGTCAGGTGCTTGTGGAGGAAGGCTATCGCTGAAGCGAAATTGGAGCGGAGAAGCAAACCGCTTCTCCGAACGACATCGAGTTCGCTGCCTCCATGCCCATGGCGCCCGGCGTACCTTCGGCGGCCGTCGCCGAGCCTGGTGAGGAAAACCGCGAATAGGCTCCTTACCCGCGACTTCGACCAAAACCCATGCGCCGGCGTCGCCGCGCGAGCCTGTCAGCGACGCTTGTCATGCGCGTTGTCTGGATCGTTGCGCATCCAGTCGGCGAGCTTGGCGAGATCCTGGCGAATGCGACCGCGCAGCACGGCGTCCTTGATTGTCGCATCGAGAGCGCCGTCCATGCACAGCATCCATGCGTCTCGCTCCGCGGGCCCGATGGAAATGTGCATATGACGAGAGCGTAGACGCGGATGTCCTTTACGCGCCGAATAGTCTTTAGGTCCGCCCAACCATTCAGCCAGATAAAGCTTCAGGATTGCGCGCGTCGGGCCGAGATCCTCGGCGTGCATGGCGCGGATTCCCTGCGCCGCCGGCAGGGCGTCCATATTCCGGTAGAATGTATCGACCAATTGATCGACAGTGGCGGAACCGCCGATCGCGTGGAATACAGATGTGGCGTTGTCGACCGTGCCCGAGATCATGATGCAGCGGCAAGCAACAGTCGCGCCAGAATAATCAACAGGCCGTGGAGCCGGACTCGCAAGAAGGCGAGCGCGAGCGTCGACGTTACTGCTCATGAACCAATCCGAAGCGCTCCAGCTCTTGCGCGAGCTTACGCGTTGCATCCCAGTCAAACATGGTGGCTCCGTAACCATCCGACGTTAGAACGACTCCATCCGAGCCAACCTGCGCATCGAATTCATGATCGCTGGCGATAGGGCTCATGTAAATCTGGCGTTCCAGGCTCGTCCCCCGTGCGACGCCAATAAGGGCGCGCGAAACGAACAAAGCTTCTTTTGGCGTGAACCGCCGTCCCGGCTGGCCCGGAATCGCTAGTGTGGCCAAATTGCCAAAAGTTCTGTGCTGCGTCGCCGTGATGGTGAAGCTTATTGACATTTTTGGTCGCCTCCCGCGCGCTCCGGCTCACGGGCCGATCGCATCTTTTTGATTCGCTCGCTCTTTCATGGTCACGCTCAAACAGGCGCATTTTTTGAATGAAGCGCGAGAGCGGAGATCGCCATGGCTGAGGTCCTGATCAATTTTCATGCCCGTTTTCCGATCGAGCGCCAGTCGCCATGATCGATGATTACCCCGCGGATATTCGGGCCTATCATCGGCGCACGAAACATGCGCCGACGCGATACGCGCTCGGCCCCGCGTTTCTTGACTGGACGTCGCAGCCTTCGCCCTATCGGCGCTTTGACGGCGCGAGGCTGATCGAACTTCCCTTGCGGGACCGCGCGCCGACCCCCTCATTCCCCGGCGCCGACACGAGACCTGCGCCGCTCGATCGCGCCGCGCTTGGACTGTTTCTGGAGCTTGGTTTCGGGTTGAGCGCCTGGAAAAGTTACGAGGGCTCTACCTGGGCGTTGCGAAACAATCCTTCTTCCGGAAATCTGCATCCGACCGAAGCCTATGTGACGTTCAACGCGCTACCCGGCGTCGGCGAGGTCGCCGCGCTCTATCATTACGCGCCGCTGGATCATGTCCTGGAGGAACGAGCGCGCTACGATGCGGCCTGTGTACTGCCCGATGGCGGATTCCTGCTCGGCCTGAGCGCCGTGCCCTGGCGTGAGAGCTGGAAATATGGCGAGCGCGCCTATCGCTACTGTCAGCTCGACGCCGGCCACGCCATCGGCGCCGCCGCGCAGGCAGCCGCCGCGCTGGGATGGCGCGCCCATCTTCTCGCGGCGCCTTCCGACGAAGATGTCGCGGCCTTGCTCGGTTTGGAGCGCGCCGACGCCGCCCATCGCCGTGAAGAGGAGCATCCCGACGCGCTGCTGTGGATTGCAACCGAAGCGACGCCGCCGCCTTCCGTTGATCTGCACGCCCTAGCAGAGGCGCCGCGCATCTGGAGCGGAGTCGCCAATCGCTTGAGCGAGGATCACGACGGCTGGCCGGTGGTCGACCAAGCGGCGCTTTTTTGTCGCAAGCCGCCGACTCCTTCGCCCGCGCCCATCCCGTTCCGTCCGTCGAGCCTAGGATCTATCGCACCTAACATCGGCGACGTCGTGCGTCGGCGGCGCAGCGCGCAGCGCATGGACGGGACGACAATCCTGTCCCGCGAGAAGTTTTGCGCCATGTTGGTGGCGGCGCTGCCTGGCGCCGAGCCGCTGCTCTCCACATTCCCGTGGCCGGCGCGCGTGACGCTGGTTTTGTTCATCCATCATGTCGAAGGGGTGGAGCCAGGTCTCTACCTTCTGCAGCGGGACGAGGAGATCGCAAGGCGCCTACGCGCCGCCGCATCGCCCGCCTTCGACTGGGAATCGGTCGAGCTTCCGGGGCTCGAACTCCTGCGGCTGAGCCGAGGCTCCTTCGAACGCGAAGCTACGCGAACAGCCTGTCTACAGGCGCTCGTCGGCAAGGGATGCTTCAGCGTCGCGATGATTGCCGACTTCGACAAAACCCTCATCGAGCAGGGAGGTTTCGGTTATCGCAGGCTCCACTGGGAGGCCGGACTGATCGGTCAGGCGTTTTATCTCTGGGCCAGCGCCGCTGGCCTCGCCGGCACTGGCGTCGGCTGCTTCTTCGACGACGAGGTCCATGCATTGTTGGGCCTCGCGCCGGAGCAGAATGAGTTCCAGGACATTTATCACTTCTCCGTCGGGGCGCCTTTGGAGGACCAGCGCATGCTGACCCTCCCTGCCTATCCCGACGAACTGCGAGCAAGAATGTGAATATCCAGATCGACAAGCTTCATGTCGAAGCGCTGATCTCGCGCTTTCCCGCACATTCCGGACTCTCCGCGCAGCTTCGCTTCGGCGATAGGGCGGAGATCGACCTCGCGCATCTCTCGACCGCCGAATTCGACTTTCTCGAAGACCTCTATCGTCAATCCGGGCCGGAGCTGCGCGCGCGCGCCGCGCAGCTTGCAACCTTGCGCGCGGCGCTCGAATCGCAAGGGACGCGGTTTGAGGCGGACGACCTCGAAAGCGTGCTGCCGGCGCTGGTGCGCCATCTGACCACAAATGCGCTTCGGGGTTGGCTGTTCACCGCGAGCGTTGCGGCCAAGGCGCTGCCCTATGTAGTCACGCGTCTCGACTATGTGCCGGCTTCGACCGACGAAGCCGGCAAAATACTGATCGAGATGAAAGCCAACGCCAAAGGGACATTGCAGACCAATGTGATTCGCATCATGGCCGCCGACGTCGCCGGCCGCACGGTGAGCGAAATCCTCGCCGCCAAGGGATTTTTGCGCGAGACGCCCGCCTTGATCGAAACATTCGACGCCGCCAGCGAGACTTATTTCGACTGGCGGGAACGCTATGGCGCGCAGTTTTCCGGCAAGGGCTCCGGATTCCATGCCGAGGATCCCAATGCGACGCATCGCGATACCGATTGGTCGCGCAAGGACGTCATCGTGCTGTCGACGAACGGGGGCGAGGCGCGTCTCGTCAACGACGAGGCCGTGCTGTCGGCGCGAAGCCTGACTCTGGAAGCGCCGGGTGACGTGCTCGGATATTTTTTGCGCAAGGCCGGAAAGAGCAACCGTTTCGACGCTGAAGAGGAGATTGCCGAGTTGCGCGCGCAGATTCCCGCGGGAGTCTTCACGGAAATTCCCGTGCATCCCTATATTCTGATGTTCCATCTCGAATTGCATCGCCATGTCTGGGTGCATGTGGACGACATGCGGCTCTATCGCTATCAGCCGGAGCTGAAGCGAAAACTCATACTGCCCGAGGAACAGACCGATCTCATCGACATTCTGACGGCGGAAATGGACGTGCTGATGGACGACATCGTGCAAGGCAAGTCCGGCGGCACGACGGTGCTCTGCGCCGGCCCTCCGGGCGTCGGCAAGACGCTCACCGCGGAGGTCTATTCCGAGATCATTCAGCGCCCGCTATACCGAGTCCATTCCGGTCAACTCGGCTTGAATGTTTCGACAATGGAGACGGCGCTGAAGGATATTTTGACGCGCGCGCAGCGCTGGGGCGCCGTCATGCTGATCGATGAGGCGGACGTCTATATCAAGCGGCGCGACGACAATATCGCCATGAACGCTGTTGTTGGCGTATTCCTGCGCGTGCTGGAATATTTCAATGGGCTGTTGTTCTTGACGACGAACCGCGTCGACGACATCGACGAAGCCATCGTCTCGCGCTGCATCGCCTTGATCAAATATTATCCGCCTGACGCCAGCGCGAAGCGGCGAATCTGGCGTGTCATGGCCGAGCAATTCGACCTCGCCCTCGATGATGCGCAGATCGACGAACTCGTTCAGGTGTTTCCAGAGGCGACTGGGCGCGACATCAAGGGGCTCGCCAAGCTCGTCGCGAAATTCTGCCACCAGAAGGGCGTGTCTCCCGACATGAGCGCCTTTCGCCGCTGCGCCATTTTTCGCGGTCTCGACGCGATGACGACAGGTCAGCCACAATAGCGCCGCGGGACGGTCGACTTCGCGAAGAACGCCAAGAGGCGGCGAGCGGAAGCGGCCAGTGGGGAAGCATAACGGCTCGATTTTTGCTGGCGTCGACCTCATGTTCCGTCCGCCGTGCGTGCATCGCGGCGCGGCGGCCTTTGAGGAATGATATGTTCGTCAGGGTCTGTAAGGAAGACACGATTGTCGAAGGCGGTATGCGCGTTGTCATCGCGGATGCTCATCTCGTCATTCTCGCTTGGGCTGAGAACGGCGCGGTCAAAGGCTTTCAAGGCGTTTGCCCGCACACCAACACGCCGCTTGCGGACGCTGACTTCGACGGCGAGGTGCTGACCTGTCCTGTCCACTTTTGGACGTGGGACATGCACACGGGGCAGCCGACGCACCCGCATGCGACGCCTCTTGCGGAATATCCTGTCAAAATCGAGGAAGGGGTAGTTTACGTCGATACGGATGGCGTGTCGCCGATCTTCGCCCAGTCCTAACGCCGAGCCATCTGTGCGAGGCGCCTCCATGAGGCTCCGCACAATCCACGGCGCCATAGCAGCGGAGAAGGCTGGCGCGACGCGGCGGGACGTATCGTCTGTGGCTTGTTCTTTGCTTTTGCGGCCTTGTGGGGAGGCGTCGATGCTATATTCGCTGCTCAACGAGTTTCTCTTGAAGCAAAGTGAACATTTCGTGATCATCCTCGGGACGAACGAAATCGCGTCCGCGATCGCTGCTCGGCTGACAGGGGATGGAAGCCTTGTGGTGCTTAGCCAAGACCCATATCCGCCCGTCATTCGGCGCGGGATGGCGTTTCACGACGCCTTGTTCGACGACCGGGCCGAAGTTGACGGCGTCCGTGGCCTCCGCGCCGAAACAGCCATGGAAATCGTCCAGGTCCTGTCCGAGCCGCGGCGGGTCGCCGTTACCTCACTGACATTGACCGATCTCATCACAATTCGAATGCCCGACGTGTTGATCGACGCACGGATGCAAAAATATCGCCCGGCGCCCATTTTGCGGGGCATTTCGAAGCTTTCCATCGGGGTCGGTCCGAATTTTACGGCCAATGTGAATTGCGATATCGCAATTGAAACTCATCCAGCGCGCGCGGGCGAACTGCTGGAATCCGGATCGACACGCCCGTCCGACGGCGTTCCGCGCTTCCTTGGCGGCGTTGGAAAAGGACGATTTGTATACACAGCGTGCGATGGTGTATGGCGCACCCCTTACGATATCGGTTCCCGCGTCTTCAAGGGCGTTGAGATCGGTCGTCTCGACGGACGGCCCGTCGTAGCGCCAAGGGATGGCGTGTTGCGCGGCATCGCTCGTGACGGGACGTTTATGCCCCGAGAGACGAAGCTCATCGAAATCGACCCACGTGGACGATCTTCGGATTGGAC
>CAZCJY010000028.1:12650-17943 GCA_964498975.1 uncultured Methylocystis sp. | reverse complement strand
AACAGATTTTTCAGCCTTTTCGGTCTGCGGTGCGCCGGCCCGCTCCGGCCACAAAATCGCCGGACTATTCGCGCCTTGTTAACGCCGAAGATGCACAAGTGAATCGAACGAGCCGGCGCGGCCAACGGCCGGCGCCGTTTTTCGGCTGACGGCGAGGCTTCGCCCGGCCGGCGACGGACGATTGGAGCGATTAAGTGCGAAAACTCACGATTTTCCGGCTTTCCTGCGGCGTGGCGCCGGCTTTCGGCGCGGCCGCCTTGGCGGTCGTCTCGACATCCGCCTTAGCGGCTTCCGATATGAGCGGGCAGGCGGAATGGGCGCAGCGCTACGACGCCGACGCGCGGCTCACCGTTTCGCGCTCCACGACGCCTATTCTTTCTCAACAGACGGTCGCGGCCACCGAGACGGCGATCGAACGTTTTCGCGAGATTGCCGCTAATGGCGGCTGGCCTCAGGTGCCCGCCGGCCAGCAGTTGCGGCTCGGCTCCAACGGTCCGGCGGTTTCGGCGCTGCGGCGCCGCCTGATCGTCTCCGGCGACATCGGGGCGGAGACCGGCGCGAGCCCGGTGTTCGACTCTTACGTCGAAGCGGCGGTCCGCCGGTTCCAGGCGCGCCACGGCGTCATCGCCACCGGCGTCGTCAATCAGCAGACGATTCAGGCGCTCAACGTGCCGGCCGAGACGCGCCTGCGCCAGCTTGAGACCAATCTCGTGCGGCTGCGCAGCTTCTCGCGCGATCTCGGCAATCGTTACGTCACCGCCAATATTCCGGCCGCCTCGGTGGAGACGGTGGAGAACGGTGAAGTCGTCACCCATCACATTGCGGGCGTCGGCAAGATCGACCGCCAGTCGCCGGTGATGCAGACCAAGGCGATTCAGGTCAATTTCAACCCCTTCTGGACCGTGCCGGCCTCGGTCATCCGCAAGGACTTGATCCCCAAGATGCAGGCGGACCCGAACTATCTCAGCGCCAATCACATCCGGGTTTACAACAAGGACAATCAGGAGCTTCAGCCCGACCAGATCAACTGGCGCTCGCTCGACGCGATGAATTTCCGCTTCCGTCAGGACATCGGCGGCGACTTCAACTCGCTCGGCGTGGTGCGCATCGACATCGCCAATCCTTACGGCGTCTATATGCATGACACGCCGGCGAAGGGCGTTTTCGGCGACGACTTCCGCTTCGTCTCCTCGGGCTGCATCCGCCTGCAGAATGTGCGCGACTATGTCGCCTGGCTCCTGAAGGAGACGCCCGGCTGGGACCGCGACCACATCGATCAGGTGGTCGCCTCGGGCGAGCGCGTCGACGTGAAGATCACGCCTGCCGTGCCGGTCTATTGGGTCTATGTGACGGCCTGGGCTGCGCCGGACGGGATCGTGCAGTTCCGTGACGACATCTATCAGCGCGACGGGCTCGGGATTCGCGCCGCCGCCGCCGATGCCGCGCCGCCGCAGGCGCCGGTCGCGCAGGCGTCGCGTCCGATGCGCGGCGAGCCGCTGCTGCCGCGCGACGATGATTATTTCGAGGAGCCGCCCGCGCGCTGACACGTCTCTGTTACTGCGCCGCCGCTTCGCTGCGCCAGGCGCGCCAGGTGCCGCCGCACATGTCCGTCGAGGACGACCAGGCTCCGGAGCCTTTGCCGCTGCGCAGCGTGCCGTGAAAACGCGCGACGCGCTCGCCCTCGCCGGTGAAGCGCGCCACGATCGTTCCTTCCTCGTCGACATAGCCCCATGAGGACACGCCTCCGCTAGGCGCGGCCGCGATCTTATTGTCGGCGATTTGCACGGTGTCGGGAATAAGCATGGGGCACTCGCCCACGGTCGTCGTCGCCTCGATGCTCCATGAGCCGTTGGGGTCGCCGACGGGCGCCGGCGTCGCCTGCTCGGTCTCTTGTCTTGGCTTCTGCTGCTTATTATGCGGTTTGGCGAACGCCCCGCTGGCGGCGATGCAAATCGCCAACGCCGACAAAATTATCCTCATGTGGCCTCCGCAAGCGCGCGCTGCAGCGCGTCATACATATCGCAGCCAGCGTATATGAATTCCGCCACGCCGGCGTGGCGCAGGCGTTCCTCGAGTTCGCCGGGCCGTCCGGCGAGGTAGAGCCGCGCCCCGGCGCCTTTCAGCGCCAGCGCCGCCGTCTCCGCCGCGTCTCCATAAATCCTGTCGGACGAACACAGACAAGCGAGTTTCGCGCCAGAACCCCGGAAGGCGGCGACAATTTCCGAGGTCGATTCCGTCTCAGGCCCGAAAACCGCCTCAACGCCGCCGGCCTCGAAGAAATTCTTGGCGAAATTGGCCCGCGCCGTGAAGGCCGCAACCGAGCCGAGATTGGCCAGGAAAACCTTCGGCCGCGCCCCTGTCGCGGCGAGATGGGCGTCGGACTCGTCACGCAGCCGCTCGAAGGGCTCGGCGAGACGGCGGGCAATGAGCGGCGCGGTCTCGTGCGCGCCGGCCGGCGTCGCCGCCCTTTCTCGCGCTGGATCGTAGGGCGCGAGAACCGCCAGCGGGTTTTCGTGAATGTCTGGAAACGCATTGGCGCCGATGATCTTGTCCTTGCCGCGCGCGACGTTTTTCGCCCGCAAGCCGGCGGCTTCAGCGACGCGGGCCTGAAAGCTGCCCTTCTCCAGAGCCTTGGGCAGGCCGCCCTCGGCTTCGATTTGCTGAAACGCCGCCCAGGCGCGCTCGCACAGCGCATCTGTCAGCGCCTCGAAGCCGCCGGCGCCGTTCGTCGGATCGTCGACGACGTCGATATGGGCTTCGTCCTGCAAGACGAGCTGTGTGTCCCGGGCGAGGCGGCGGGCGAATTCGTCCGGAGCGCCCAGAGCCTGCGTGAAGGGCAGAACGGAGATTGCGTCGGCGCCGCCGATCGCCGCTGAGAACGCCGCCAGCGCGCCGCGCAGAATATTGTTCCAGGGATCGCGGCGCGACATCATCCGCCACGCGGTCTCAGCGAAGACGAGCGCGGGCTTGGGGGCGAGGCCGCAGGCCTCTTCGACGCGCGCCCACAGACGCCGCGCGGCGCGGAATTTGGCGACGCCGGCAAATTCGTCGGCGTCGGCGGCGAAGCGGAAGGCGATGAGCGCGCGGGCCGCGTCGATGTCGAGCCCCGTGTCGGTAAGGGCGCGTAGATGGGTCAGCGCCGCCGAGAGCGCGAAAGCGAGTTCCTGTGTTTCCGTTCCGCCAGCGGCGTGGACGGCGCGCGCGTCGGCGACGGCCGTCGCGTAGGTAAAGCCTGCCTGGGCGGCGCTTTTGACGCTTTGCGCAAAGCTCGTGGCGGTCTGCGTCCAAGGCGCTTGCGCGAACCCATGCAGCGCCTGCGCGCCGAGCGGATCGAAACCCAGAGAGACGCGCGTGATCGATGGCTCGATATGATGGCGGTCGATGAAGCGCATCAGCGCCTGCGCGGCGCCGGGCGCGCGTGGGGAATAATCGAGCGTGACCGGAATGCCGTAGTCGAGCCTTACATTGGCGAGCGCATGCGCGATCGTCTCGTCGCCGTCGTCCAACAGCCCGCCGCCATAGGCGCCCGTCGAGCCGGCGAAGACGAGATGCAGCCCGTCGGCGCCGCCCTCCAAGTCCTGCAGCGCGAGGCGGTTCGCGGCTTCTGTGTCCGAAAAATCCACGCGGGCGAGAATGGCCCACCGGCCTGGGTTCTTGCGCAACGCACGCGCGGGGGAAGCGGCGGCTCGGGCATAGAGCGGCTTGAGCGCGACGCCGTCATAGGTCCTGGAGACAAGCGTTTCGAAAGACACGCCCTTCAGCGCGCGATCGACGAGCTTGCGCCATTGTTCTTCCGTCGGCTGTGGAAAAACCCCCGCCAGCGCCGTCTCTTGACCTGTCATCTCGTTCCAGACCCCCCCATGGTTTCGCGCGGCCTTTTCGCATGAAGCGCCGCGCCGGGCCACAGCAAATCCGCCGCGGACGCTGCGGGCTTTATTTTCGCCGCCAAACGCCGTAACCAAGGCCGGCCGCGCCGAAGGCGGGGCAGGGGGGGGGCGCTGTGCGGCGGAAATTCCGCGAGGCTTCGCATCACAAGCGCCGAGCCAAATGCGTCTCGGTGGTCATTTGTACGCGAGGCGTAAGCGCGTCCGTGCGTCAATGCGCCGCGTGATTGGCGCCGCGTGATCGCGTCCGTCGCCAGGCGGCCAGAAAGACCCTAAACGGAGGGATTCGTGACAGATAATCCGCAGGACAAGAGCCAACTCGTCGAGGAGATCATCGAGGTGATCGCGTCCGAAGGCATGGTCGATCGCGCCAAGGTCACGCCGGATGCGACGATCGAAAGCCTCGACCTCAAATCCGTGGACATTGTGATGATCCTCACGGCGCTTGAGGAGAAGTTCAACGTTTATATTCCGATGGACGGTTCGCTGCAGGAAGCCAAGGACGTCAAGAGCCTGATCGAGGCCATCGCCGAGCATATTCAGAAAGAGCGCGAGAAGCAGTAGATGGCGGTCTCGCGAGGGCGCGCCGGGGAACGCCGCGTCGTCATCTCCGGCATGGGCGCGGTCTGCGCCTCGGGCGTCGGCGCGCAGAAGCTTTGGGAAGCCGCGCGCGACGGCGTCGCGCAGATTCGCGAACTCAAGACCCAGCGTCCCTATGACGGGCGCATCAAGATCGCGGCGCAGGTGCCGGATTTCGATCCGGCCGACTATATCGAACCCAACGTTCTGGCCTTTTGCGATCCCTTCACGCAGTTCTGCGTCGTCGCCGCCGACGAGGCGATGGCGCAGGCGGGCTTCGCGCAAAAGGACATCGCGGGGCCGAGGACCGCCGTCATCATCGGTTCCGGCATCGGCGGCATGACCACGATCGAGGATGGCATCTATCGCTACTATGTCGAAAAGCAGCGGCCAGAGACGCTGAGCGTTCCCAAGCTTATTCCGAGCGCAGCCCCGACGACGCTCGGCATGCGCTATTCTTGCCTTGGCCCGACCTTCGCCATTGGCAGCGCCTGTTCCTCGGCCAGCCAGTCGCTGGGGCTCGGCATGCAGATGATCCGGCAGGGGCTCATCGACAAGGCGATCGTTGGCGGCGCCGAAGCCTGCGTCATCAATGCGACGATCCGGGCGTGGGAGGGATTGCGGGTGATGACGCCAAATCTTTGCCGCCCTTTCTCGAAAGGCCGCAACGGCATGTCGCTCGGCGAGGGCGCCGCCGTCTTCATCCTGGAGACCGAAGAATCGGCGCGCGCGCGGGGACACGCGCCCTTATGCGAGCTTGCGGGATATGGCACGACGAGCGACGCCAAGGACCCCGTGCGGCCGGATTTAGAGGGCGCGTCGAACGCGAT
>CAZCJY010000028.1:10545-12640 GCA_964498975.1 uncultured Methylocystis sp. | reverse complement strand
GAACGCGATCGTCTTGGCGCTGGAGGATGCGGGGCTGGAGCCGCAGGACATCCACTATATCAACGCCCATGGCACGGCGACGCACGCCAACGACATTACGGAAGCCGAGGCGATCCTGCGCGTCTTCGGCGACTACGGAAAAGTCGTGCCGGTTTCCTCGACCAAACCAATTCACGGCCATGCGCTCGGCGCGAGCGGCGGCTTGGAGCTTGTCATCACGATTCATGCACTGCGCGAACAGATCGCGCCGCCGACGATTAATTTTATGGAGGCGGATCCCCGCTGTCCGCTCGACGTCGTGCCCAATGTCGCGCGCAAGCATAAAATCGACGCGGCGATGTCGAACTCCTTCGCTTTTGGAGGGATTAACGCTGTGCTGGTCGTGCATCATGCAGCCTGAGACGCCGACGACGCTCGGGCCGTTTCGGCTGCGTGTTGATCCGGCGCGCGCCGCCGCCTATGCGCGCGAGACCGGTGGCGACGAGGCGGGCGTGCCGCTCGCTTTTCCCGCCGTATGGCTGTCCGAACCAGCGCTTTTCGCGGTGGTCCGCGACCTGTGCGCGCGGCTCGACGTGGTGCCCGTGCATGAATCGCAAAGCTTCGCCTATGAGACGCCGCTCGTCGCCGGCGAGAGTTATGATTTGAGCGTCACGATGGGGCGCGAGGAGACGCCGCCGCGCCTGACGCTCAATGCGTCGATCGCGACCCCGGCGGGCGCGGTCTGCGCGAAGATTGAAACAATGCTGCGCCTTGTGCCGTGCGCCGCCTTAGGAGGCGCATCGTGAACGCCGCGATCAGCGTCGGCGACAAGCTGCCGGAAACGCTCATCGGTCCGTTCGACGCGCAGGCGCTGGCGCGCTACGCCGAGGTTTCTGGCGACGATAATCCGTTGCATCTCGACGACGCCGTGGCGGCGGCGATCGGCCTTGCGGCGCCGCCGGTGCATGGCATGAAGCTCCTTGCCGCTTTCGAACCGATGCTGAAGGCGTGGCGCGGCGATCTTGCCCTCGCGGCGCTGTCGGGGAAATTCGTGCAGCCGATCTTGCGTGGCGAGAGCGTCAGACTGTCTGGCCGCGTGCTGCGCGCATCGGAGGATGAGATTTTCGTGAGGCTCTTTGCTTACGGCGCGGCGCGGGCGCCGGGCGTCATCGGCGAGGCGACGTTGCGGCCTGTGGAGCGGCAGGCGTGACGGCGCGCCTCCTCATCACCGGCGCGTCGAGCGGCATTGGCCGCGCCCTGGCGCTCGCCTATGCGCGGGAGGGCGCCAGCCTTGTTCTGCTCGGGCGCGACGCCGCGCGGCTGGAGGCCGCCGCGAGCGCGTGCCGCGCCGCCGGGGCCAGCGAAGTGGAAACATATGTCGCCGACGTGCGGGACCGCGAAGCCATGGCGCGGCTCATTCAGGCGGCCCATGAAAAAAGCCCCATCGACGTTCTTGTCGCCAACGCCGGCGTCGCCACCGGCCTCTCGCCGGGCCAGATTTTGGAGACGCCCGAGGCGGTGCGTGCGACGCTCGCGATCAATGTCGCCGGCGTCTTCAACACGGTGGAGCCCATCATCCTGCCAATGTGCGACCGCAAGAGCGGCCAGATCGCCGTCGTCGGCTCAATGTCCGGCGTGCGCAGCCTGCCTTACTCGCCGGCCTATTGCGCCGCCAAGGCGGCGACGCATATGTGGGCCGACTCGCTGCGCGGCGTCCTCTCGCCCTATGGCGTGGCGGTGAGCCTGATCGTGCCGGGCTTCGTCAAGACGCCGATGAATGCGCCGCTCAAGGCATGGCAACCTGGCGCCATGTCGGACGAGAAGGCGGCGCGCATCATTAAGCGTGGCCTCGAACGCAGGCGTCCGGTAATCGCCTTCCCCCGTTCAATGTATTACGCGATGCGCTTTTTTAAGCTGCTGCCGCCGGGCGTCGTCGATGGCGTCATGCGGCGTTTCCATGTCGAAGTGGCCGAGACGGCGGAGCGCGGCGAATCGTGACGGCCCTGACCGTTCTTGCATGGGTCGCCGGCGTCTATTGGATCGTCGCCGTCGCGCTGCTCGTCGTTTCGGTCGCGGCCACGATCGCGCAGCCCTGGCTCGCCGCGCGCCGCGGGAC
>CAZCJY010000028.1:0-10535 GCA_964498975.1 uncultured Methylocystis sp. | reverse complement strand
GGTCAAGCTGGTCGAGGAAGGATTCGAGCGCACGCAGGAATCCGCGTTGACCCAACACTATCGAGATTTCGACGTTACGGTCTCATCGGTCGACACAAACTCTCCCGCGGTTGCGCGAATGCGCGCGATTCTGGCGCGCCATCCGACCGTTCCGTCCCGCATCCTCGGCTCGACGGCCAAATTTGCGGTGAGCCCAAAGGTTGACAATCTCTACGCGCCCTTCATGCAGGCGCGACACGACGTGATTTTCATGAAGGACGCGAATGTGGTGCTGGAGCCCGACGCGCTCGCGCAGCACATCCGGCAGCTGACCGATTCGGTCGGGCTCGTCTGCGCCATTCCCTATTGCGTGCGGCTGGAGAATTTCGCCGCTCACGTCGAGGCGGCGATCATCAACGGCCCGCATGCGCGGATGCTGTTCCTCGCCTCCGCGCTGGGACAGGGGCACGGCGTCGGCAAGATCATGCTGTTCCGCCGCTCGGATTTTCTGCGCGCCGGCGGCTTCGACGCCATTTCGCACACTGTCGGCGAGGATAACGCGCTGGCCAAGGCGATGCGGCGGATCGGCAAGCGGCCGGTGTTCTCGCATCGCCTCGTGCGTCAGGAACTGGGGGCGCGCTCCTTTCACGACGTTTATCAACGGCAGTTGCGCTGGAGCGTCATCCGCCGAAATGACGAACTGATCTCCTTCCTCGCGGAGCCGATCTGCCAAGCGGTTCCTGCGGTTGTGGCGGCCGCCCTCGCCGCGCCGCTCGTCGGCCTGAACCCTATCATGGCCGCAGCCGCGACCACCGCGCTGTGGCTTTTTCTCGAGACATTGCTTTCCATGGCAAAAGGATGGCAGTTATCGTGGACGGCGCCGGCGGTCTTTGTCGTCCGCGAGGCGGTCATGCTTGCGGTCTGGTTGAACGCCTGGCTTACCGACCAGGTGGTCTGGGCGAAGGACAGCGTGAATGCGCGCGCAGGAGCGAAACCCGCGCCGCTTCCGCATGAAGAAGGATAGGCCGTACGGTGCTGGGGCTGTTCCAATTCCTCGTCGACTCTGTCGCGATCTTCTGCGCCCTGATCCTCGTTGCGATCGGGATCGGCTATCTGGTGGTCATTGGCCGCTTCTTTTACGACCAGCTGCGGGGCGTGCGCGATCCCGAAGCGCGTGTCCCCGCCGACGCGGAGCTGCCGCGCGTCTTGCTGCAGATCCCCGTCTTCAACGAGCCGCTCGTCACCGAACAGTCGCTGCGCTGCGTGGCGCTGCTCGATTGGCCGAAAGAGAAGCTGCGAATCCAGCTTCTCGACGATTCGACCGACGAAACGAGCGCGCGCGCCGACGCCGTCGCGGCGGAACTGCGCGCGGGCGGCGCAGTGATCGATCATGTGCGCCGCGCCGATCGCTCTGGTTTCAAGGCGGGGGCCTGCGCCCACGGCCTGACGCTCACCGACGAGCCATTCGTCGCCATGCTCGACGCCGACTTCCGGCCGCCATCGGACTGGCTTAAGCGCACCGTTCCACTGTTTCTCACGGACGATCGCGTCGGCTTCGTGCAGTCGCGTTGCGAATTCCAGAATTTCGAGAAGAACTGGCTGACGCGCGCGCAAGGTCTCGTGCAGGACGGCCATTACATGGTCGAGCAGCGTTCGCGCGCCCACGCCGGCTGGCTTTTCCAGTTTAACGGCACGGGCGGCATATGGCGGCGCGCGACGGTCGAAGACGCAGGCGGCTGGTCCGACTATTCGCTGTGCGAAGACCTCGACCTCACCGTGCGCGCTGCGCTTCACGGCTGGCATGGGCTTTTCGTCGCCGAGCCGCCGATTCCCGGTCAGGTGCCCGAAGGCATCCGCGATTTCCGCCGCCAGCAGCGGCGCTGGTCAAACGGCTTCGTGCAGGTGGCGCAAAAAACCATTTTGCCGATCTGGCGCTCGCCCTGGAGCCTGACGCGCCGGGTGATGGCGATCTCGCTCATCGCCCATCAGATTTTCTTCCCGGCCGCCGCCATCGGCCTGATCGCCTTCGCGCTCGGCGTGATCCTGCATGGGTCGCTCACGCCCTATCTCGGCATGCTCAAGCTGATCGGCGTTATGACGGCGATGGTGGCGCTCGGCATCACGCTGCCGCCCTATCTGGCGCTGAAGCGCGGGTCGGTTGGCGACTATGTCAAGACAGTCGCCTCCATTCCGCCGCTGATGATCTATCTCGCCTTCGCCAATGGCGCGAAGATTTTGCAGACGCTGCGCGGGCGCAAATCGACCTTCAAGCGCACGCCAAAGCTCGACCATGAGACGGCGCCGATGGACGCCGAAGTGGAGTGACTATTCGAGCCGCGCCGGCGCTTCGAAAGCCTCCCCGTCGGTGACGATGGTCAAGGTGGCGTCGGCGGCCTTGGGCGTCGAGCTGGTCGAGAACAGCGTCAGCTCGAAATCGTCGCCGGCGCGCTTGCTTTCGAGAAACAGCGGCTCCGGCGCCTCGGCGAAAACATCCCGCGCCTTGCCGGGCCCAGCATAGAGCAGCAGCCAGGCCGCTTCGCCGCCGGTCCGCTTGAGGACGAAGCGCTTCTTGGCCTCTGCCGCCGTGAGTTTCCTGGGAACGAGCCGCTCCGCTTCGGCGATCTCCGCCGCATGGGGGGACGCGCCTGTCTGCGGCAGAGCCAGCGAAAGATCCGCGCGCGCCGGCAGGCAGATTTTTCCGCAAGCGGCGTAGTCGAGCGCCAGATTAAGCGTGACCGGCGCCTTGGGGTCGCGCGCAGTGACCTTTATGGGGAGGATCACGCGGGAATCATAGCCGGCGACGACGGTTCCCGCCTCCTCGATATGTTTTGGCGCTGGGAACGAGGGCTCGACCTTGGCGACATTGACCGATTTCGAGAAGTCGAAAACCGGCGCCGAGCCGGTTTCGCCCGGCTGGCGCCAATAGGTGATCGTCTTGGGGTTCAAATCGATCTCGACGCCGGCGCGATAGACGCCCGCCTGCGGCGGTCCCGCTGACAGCAGCCGCGCGCTCGAGGCTGCGCTCTTGACGACGGCCGATGCGAACGCCGCGTCTTCGGCGCCGGCGGCCGAGGGTTGGAGGAGGGCGGCGAGCAGGGCGGGCAGCAGGAGTTTCGAGCGCGTCATGAATGTCCAGCGCCCCGTCTCTTAGTCAGGGCAGTCGGTTACGATCTTGCACCGCTTGTCGTGGCGCGGCGGCGAGCGTAGCATGACCCTATGAGCGCACGCAGCAAGAAGCAAGATTTGGGGGCGATGGAGCGTCGCAATGCGCGCCCCGGCGAGCGATGCTTCCTTGACGGCCAACTGCTGGTGGCCATGCCCAGCATGCTCGATCAGCGTTTCGCTCGAACGGTCATCTATCTTTGCGCGCATTCCGAGGAAGGCGCGATGGGCATCGTCGTCAACCAGCCGGCGCGCGTGCGCAATTTTCCTGACCTGCTCGTGCAGTTGCAGGTCATCGCGCCGCAAGAGCGCATCAGCCTGCCGCGTCGCGCCGAGGATATTCAGGTGCTATCAGGGGGGCCGGTGCAGACCGACCGAGGCTTCGTCCTGCACTCGCCGGATTTCTTTCTCGACAATTCCACCTTGCCGATCGACGACGGCGTCTCGCTCACCGCGACGATCGATATTCTGCGCGCCATAGCCGCGGGGCAGGGGCCGGATCGCGCGCTGCTCGCCCTCGGCTACGCCGGTTGGGACGCCGGTCAGCTTGAAGAAGAGATCCAGCGCAATGGCTGGCTGAACTGTCCCGCCGATCCGGCGTTGCTCTTCGACCGCGATCTGGAGAGCAAATATGCGCGCGCGCTGCGCTCGATCGGCGTCGATCCGCAGCGGCTGTCGACGAACGCCGGGCACGCCTGAGCGTCAAACGTCGAGCTTGCCGAACGCCGGCGCATAGTCGACCCGGCCTCCGAAGACCGGAAGATCGCCGTTGAGCGCCAGCGCCATGAAATGCGGTCCCGCGTAAGGCGAGGCGAAGACGGCGGCGAGCGTCGCCTCAAAACCGAAGCGTCCATAGAAGGCCGCGTCTCCCAGGACGAAAATGGCGCGCCAATTGTCTTTTGCAGCGCGCGCGACGCCCCAGCGAACAAGCGCGCTGGCGACGCCGGCGCGCCGATGCGTCGCCGATACGGCGAGCGGGCCGAGCCCCAGAGCAGGAAAGGGCGTCGTCATTCTTGAGAAGGCGATATGGCCGACGATGGCGTTTCCGGCGATGGCGACGCCCGCGAAAGCAATGTCGCCGTCGCGGCGCAAAGCATCGAGAAGATTCGCTTCCGAGTGTCGTTCAAACGCGGCGACGACGAGATCGCTGATCGCAGGATAGTCGTTCGGCGCTTCATCGCGAATCATCATCGCGGCCGCTACGGCGCGGGATTGCTGTGCAGTTGATGAATGAGGTCGATGCGCTGCTCGATCTCGGGCGTGATCTTGAATTCGATTGAAGCAAGATCGGTTTTTAGCTGCTCCATTGTCGTCGCGCCGATGATGTTCGAGGTCACGAAAGGTCGCGTCGTGACGAAGGCGATGGCGAGTTGCGCGGGATCGGCGCCGATGTCGCGCGCGAGCGCGAGATAGGCGGCGATCGCCTCCTCGACGCCCGGCTTCTCGTAGCGCTGCGCGCGTTCGAAAAGCGTCGTGCGCGCGCCCGGCGGCCGCGCGCCGCCCTGATATTTGCCGGTCAGAAAGCCCTGCGCCAGCGGCGAATAGGCGAGCAGCCCCACGGCGTCGCGCTCGACGAATTCGGCGAGCCCCATCTCAAAGCTGCGGTTGAGAAGATTATAGGCGTTTTGAATCGAAACGATGCGGGGGCCATGGCCTAGTTCCGCCGCGCGCAGAAAACGTGCGACGCCCCAAGGCGTTTCGTTGGAAAGGCCGATGTGGCGAACCTTACCGGCTTTGACCAATGCGGCCAGCGCCTCGAGCGTTTCCTCGATCGGGGTTTCGTCGCGCTTGCTCGGGCGCCGATAGGTCGTGCCGCCCGCGCCCCAGAGCGGCAACGAGCGATCCGGCCAATGCAGCTGGTAAAGATCGATATAGTCGGTCTGAAGGCGCTTCAGCGAACCATCGATCGCGCAAGCGATATTCTTTGCGTCGAGGATCGCGCCGGCGCCGCCAGGGCGTAGCCAATCGGCGTCGCCGCGTCCGGCGACCTTGGTCGCGATGATCACCTTGTCGCGGTTCTTGCGCGCGGCGAGCCAGCTTCCAATGATGCGCTCAGTCGAGCCTTGCGTCTCGCGGCGTGGCGGGACGGAATAGATTTCCGCCGTGTCGACGAAATTGACGCCGCGGTCCAAAGCGTAGTCGAGCTGCGCATGGCCCTCCGCCTCGCTGTTCTGCTGGCCCCAAGTCATGGAGCCGAGGCAAATCGCCGAGACGGCGAGGTCGGTCGTTCCGAGTTTGCGATATTCCATGCGCTAGCGAAGACATTCGCTCGACTGCAATTCAAGCCGCAGTTCGAAGCTTTGGAATTGGGTGAAGATCGGCAGGATCCAGGCCTTGAGCGCGGCGCGCACCACGATGGACATGTTGGAAGGCGGCTCTCGCAGGAATCGCGACAGCGACAGGTCGGTGTCCTCGAGCGTTCGCGCGATCGGCGTTTCAAGGCGTGGAATGACGAATTTGCCGCGCGCTGGATAGCGCGCCAGGATGGTCAGCGCGTCGCGTCCGAGCGGCGCGGCGCCCTGATTGTGAATGACGCTCATCCAGAGATCCGGCCATGTGGTGTTGAGCGCCAACGCGCTGTTCGCGGCGCTCTGGGTGGCGTCGGCTTGATAGAGGATCATCGGCTCGACGCCGATGCGGCGCGCCTCGTCGAAGAAGCCGATCTCGGCGATCGTCGAGAAGACCTGTTCATAGGAACGATGCCAGACATCGATGATCTTGGGCGTTTCGTCGGCGACCAGCAGGCGGTCGAAGAGCGAAATCTGTCCCTTGACCTCGCCGATGTCCACGACCTGCGCGCGGTCCGGGAAGAAGAGCGCGTACGAAGGTTCGCGCGAGTCGGTGTCAAAGCCCTCGACCGCGACATTCCGCGAGAGGTAATAATCCGTCAGCAGCCGCGCCGCCGTCGTGACGCCGGTTCGCGAGTGTGGCGAGCAGACGAAGAAAACGAAGGTGCGGCGCGTCATGTGGTCCTCGCGGAGGCGATGAGCGACGCCGCAGTCGCCCTATCGCCTCTTCTCGCTGGCGAGTAAGTCGAGAAGTCCCACGCGTTCAAATTCATCCGCAACCCGCGCCAGCCATGTGCGCACATAGCCGCGCAGCACGAAGGAATGGTCGGCCGGGTCGCCCTCCGCATCCTGGTTGGCGATGAAGGTCGAGAACGGCGTGCCGGAAAGTTCGACCTGTTCGTATGCGAGTTCGCCCAGCTTCGGGATGGTGATCTCGCCGGTCGTGTTGACGTCCTCGAAATATTTCGCGTGCGTTTGCGGATCCCACTCGAAGAAAGTGGTTTCGTTGACGTGGTTCTTGACCATGAAATAATTCGCGTCGGCCACATAGGGCGCGATTTCGGCGATTTCCTCCAGCGAGGCGATGGAGGGTCCGATGACGTGCAGCAGAATGAAGCGGAAGTCGCCGCTCTTGACCGCGTCGAAGAAGCCGATCTCGTCGAGCGCCTCCAGGGCCGGGCTCAGGCCGCCGGCGCGCACGTCGATGACGCTGACCTTCGCCTGGGAGGTGTTCAGCGTATCGATGATTTTCATCTGATCCGACGGCTCCGTCAGATCGACGATCATGGTCTCTTCCGGGTGAAAGCGATGGAGCGTCCCCCGCGGCGTCTCCGTATCGAAGGCGCGGGCGTGAATGTTGTTCAGCGCAAGAAAGTCGAGAATGGCTCGGGAGATTGTGGTCTTGCCGACGCCGCCCTTGTCGGCCCCGACGACGATGACCGTCGGCCGCGCGGGACTGGCCGGAGCAGGCGGCGGCGATTCGGCCGCGCGAGCCTCCCGCCGCGGTTCCGCCACTCGTTTCGAAGGCGCTTCCCTGGTGGTTTTGATGGGCTTTTTGACCATAGGTGCTCCTATAGGATCGTGATGCGGCGCCGCTGGGAATGTTGACGAGCGCTTAACAAACATGGTTTCGGCCGCTTGTCATTCCCTCAATGCGGATTCTGTGTCGAGCGTACGAGGCCGATAAAAACAGAAGTTGTATGTTATTTATTGCAATGCCCCAGTTTCAGAAAGTGAATTGACAATCGTGCGCTTTAGAGGTTTATGCGTTCGTAATACAGAACGTCCGCGGCCGGCGCGTCCGGCGGCGGTTCAAGTCTCGTCGGCGATATGAGCAATTCTGAGAACATCGTCGCGCAGCGGCCCGCCGCGCCGTCGCATGAGGCGTCGGCCATTCTGCGCGTGGAGGATCGCGCTGGCGCCATCCACGAAGTCGAGGCCGCAGAAGGCTGGCGGCTAATGGAGATTTTGCGCGACCATGGAATCGGCATGGACAACACATGCGGCGGCGCCCTCGCATGCGCTGAGTGCCATGTCATCCTCGACAAGGAATGGGCGGACCGCGTGCCGCCGCCAAGCGGTGACGAAATCGAGAAGCTCGACGAATTGCCGATGCTTTACGAGAATTCGCGTCTCTCATGCCAGATCATCTGGTCGGACGAGATGAGCGGACTCACGCTGAAGCTGGCGCAGGAGACGTGATGCCGGCCTTCAAGCATCCGCAGATCCTCATCGCCTCGAATCTGACGGATGGCGAAGTGCTGTTTCTCGGGCCAGCCGGCTGGGAGCGCGACCATCGGCGCGCGCGCGTCGCGAACAACGCCGATGAGGCGGCTGCGCTTGAAGCTTTCGGCAAGCGCGAGATCGCGGCGAACCGCGTGGTCGACGTTTATCTCGCCGATGTCGAGATCGGCGCCGACGGCGCGCCGACGCCTCTGCATTACCGCGAAAAAATGCGTGTGAAAGGTCCCAGCGTTCGCCTCGATCTCGGCAAGCAGGCGGCGGGAGAAGCGCGATGACGGCGCATGATCCGCGCGTGGCGCAGCGGCCCAACGCGCCGACGACGACCTATCGCTACGATGAATTCGACGCCGCCTTCGTGCGCGAGCGCGTGGCTGAGTTCCGAGAGCAGGTGCGCCGGCGTCTCTCCGGCGCGTTGACCGAGGAGGAGTTTCGTCCGTTCCGGCTGATGAACGGACTCTATCTTCAGCTCCACGCCTATATGCTGCGCGTGGCGATCCCCTATGGCACGCTGACCGCGCGGCAAATGCGCCGGCTCGCCGATATCGCCGACAAATGGGACAAGCGCTACGGCCATTTCACCACGCGCCAGAACCTGCAATACAACTGGCCGAAGCTCGTCGACACGCCCGACATCTTGGAAGCGCTCGCCGAAGTCGAGATGCACGCCATCCAGACCTCCGGCAATTGCATTCGCAACGTCACCGCCGATCATTTCGCGGGGGTGGCGCGGGACGAGATCGAAGACCCACGCCCCACGGCCGAGTTTCTGCGCCAGTGGTCGAGCCTGCATCCTGAATTTTCGTTTCTGCCGCGCAAGTTCAAGATCGCCGTGACGGGCGCCGCGCATGACCGCGCCGCGATCATGGTCCATGACATCGGCCTGCGCATCGTCAAGAACGGTGCGGGCGAGATCGGCTATCAGGTCGTGGTCGGCGGCGGTCTCGGCCGCTCGCCTTTCGTCGGCAAAATCGTCGGCGAATTCGTGCCGCGCGCCGATCTTCTCGCTTATCTCGAAGCGATCATGCGCGTCTATAACCGCTTCGGGCGACGCGACAACAAATATAAGGCGCGCATCAAGATTCTGGTGCACGAAAAGGGGATCGACGACATTCGCGCCGCGGTCGAGGCGGAATTTGCACAGATGGACCGCTCCGTTTTTTCGCATGATCCCGAGGAATTTCAGCGCATCGCCGCTTTTTTCGAGCCGCCGCCCTATGAGGCGCTGCCTGCCGAGTCGCAAAAGTTGCGCGCTCATAAACTGGAGACGCCCGTCTTCGCCAATTTCGTCGACGTGAATGTCAGCCCGCACAAGATCGACGGCTACGCCATCGTCACCGTGTCGCTGAAACCGATCGGCGGCGTTCCGGGCGATGCGACATCCGAGCAGATGCGCGTCCTCGCCGACGCCAGCGAGCGTTTCGGCTTCGGCGAATTGCGCGTCAGTCACGAACAAAACATCATCCTGCCGCATGTGAAGCAGGACGAGCTCTTTAATCTATGGCGTGTACTCGACGCCGCCGGATTGGCGACCGCCAACGCGGGCCTCGTCTCCGACATCATCTCTTGCCCCGGTCTCGACTATTGCTCGCTCGCGACAGCGCGCTCGATTCCGATCGCGCAGGCGATCTCGAAACGCTTTTCCGACATGTCGCGGCAGCGACGCATCGGCAAGCTCGGCATCAAGATATCGGGTTGCATTAACGCCTGCGGCCATCATCACGTCGGCGCGATCGGCATTCTCGGTCTAGAAAAGAAGGGTCAGGAATCCTATCAGATCACGCTGGGCGGCGATCCGACCTTCTCGGCCGCGATCGGCGAACTCTTAGGTCCCGGCGTAACGGCGGATCAGGTGCCGGACGTGATCGAGCATATCGTCGATTTCTATCTCGCGGAACGCCAGGAGGGCGAGCAGTTCATCGATACGTGGCGGCGCATCGGCCATACGCGCTTCAAGGGCGCTTTGCGGCGGGAGGGCGAAGATGGCGCTGATATCTAACGGCCGCTTTGTCGAAGACGCGTGGCGCCGTGTTGCCGACGAAGAAGCGCTGCCGAAAAGCGGCAAGGTCATCGTGTCATTGCCGCGCCTTGAACATGCGCTCGATGTGCTCGCGCCGGATTCGGCGCTGGGCGTGATCGTTCCCAATACGACCGAGCCTTCGGCGCTCATTGACGCCTTGCCGCGCCTCGGCCTGGTCTCCATCGCTTTTCCGGCTTTCGCCGATGGGCGCGGCTTTTCTCTCGCGCGCCTCTTGAGACGCGCCGGGTTTAAAGGCGAGTTGCGCGCGAGCGGGCGTCTCGTCGCAGATCAATATGCGCATGCCGCTGGGTGCGGCTTCGATACGATCGAAATTCCCGACGATTTGGCGGAGCGTCAGGATGAAGCCCAATGGCGCGCGGCGCTCGAGACATATTCGCGCAGCTATCAGCGGGGCTACCTTGCGCGCGGCTCCATACTCGAGGCGCGTCGAAAGGCTGCAGCTTCATGAAAGCATCGCTCGCCGAAGCGCTCGCGCCGCGCCTTGCGCCGCTCGATCTCGATCATCGCCTGCTGCTCGTTCGGGAGTTCATTCCCGGACGCATCGTGTTCACGACGAGCTTCGGCCTCGAGGATCAGCTCATCGCGCATTCGATCTTCACGCAAGGGCTCGACATCGACGTCGCGACGATCGACACGGGGCGCCTTTTTCCCGAAACCTACGAACTTTGGGAGCGCACCGAGGCGCGTTACGCAAGGCGCATTCGCGCGGTCTATCCGCAGGCCGCGCCGCTCGAAGCGCTTGTCGAAGAGCAGGGGATCAACGGCTTCTATAAGTCGGTCGAGGCGCGCAAGGCGTGCTGCCATGTGCGCAAGGTCGAGCCGTT
>CAZCJY010000027.1:13456-18486 GCA_964498975.1 uncultured Methylocystis sp. | reverse complement strand
GGCGTCGGTCGTCCAATCGGCGGCTTCAAGTTTCGTCGCGACGGCTGCGGTCATTTTTCTTTCCGGAATGAGAGCCCCTAGGGGGCGGACCCTAACCCTCCCCTTGCAAACCGGGTGTTCCCGGTTTGCGCTTTGAGATTGCCAAAGTCAGCAACAGCTGACTTTGGCTGGGGAGGGTCGAGCCGCGCATAGGGTGTCCAAAAGGACGCCCGTCGCAAGCGACGGGCTGGCGGGCTCGGGGTGGGGTGATACAGCCAGGCAATCCGAGCTAACACCCCCTCCCGATCGCCTGTGGCGATCGACCTCCCCCCTCAAGGGGGAGGTGTTTGCGCCCTACATGCCGACATTTGGCCTGGGACGCAACCGGTCCGGGCTGCGCCCGATGGGCGCGGCTCAAGCGGGCCTAGGGGCGCAATCGGGTGGAGCAGCGCCGTCAAAGCCGCTGAACGTGAAGTGGCAGGCCGCCCTTCGCGCGTGTAGTGAAATCCGGCGCGAGTTCGATGCGATGGCCCGCGACCGGCACAAACCGGAAATCGCGCACCAGCGTTGCAAGGATCGCGGTCATTTCCAGCATGGCGAAACCCATGCCGACGCAGATGCGGGGGCCCGCGCCGAACGGCATGTAAGCGCAACGATGGCGCGTTTTGACTTTTTCCGGCGCAAAACGGTCGGGGTCGAAAGCGTTCGGCTCGTCCCAGAGCTTCTCGTGACGATGCAGCGCCCAGAGAGCCACGTAGACCGGCTCGCTCTTGGAAATTATATGCGGGCCGAGCATCATGTCTTCGCGCGGCTGTCGCCCAATCGCGGCAGCGGGCGGAAAGAGGCGCATCGATTCTTGTATCACCTGCTTTGTAAATTGCAGATTCTCGATTGTGTCGTCGCTGATATCTGAGTCGTCCGCGATCGCGCGCACTTCGTCACGCACGCGCTCTTGCGAAGCTTGATCCTTGGCCAGCAGCCATAGACTCCAGCCGAGCGCGACGGCCGACGTTTCATGCCCCGCGACCAGAAAGCCGTAGAGGTTGGCTATGAGTTCGGCGTCTGTCATCGATCGGCCGCTTTCGGGGTCTTTGGCTGCAAGCAGCCGATCGATGATCGCCTGCGTTTCGACGCCCGATGCGCGTCGCGCTGCAAGGAGTCGCGCGGTCTCGTTATAGAGGTAGCGCATGTTGCGATTGATCTTTGATGATCCGGGAAACGGCAGCCATGTCGGCAACCGGAGCAGGGCGAAAATCCGCTGCCAGGACACGCCAGCGAAACTCTCCCGCATGGCGGCGACAAACTTGCCACGATCAAAGGCGCCTGTGACGCCGAGCACGGCTTTTTCGATGACCGCAAAAGTGACGTTCGACATCGCGTTCATCACGTCGACCGGCGCAGCCTGCGGTGCGCAACGCCAGGCGTCCGCCTGGGCTTTGGCGCAATCGACGAATGTCGGCGTGAGAGCAAGAAGACTTTCGTGACGAAAGGCGGGAGCCAAGGCGCGCCGCTGCCATTTCCAGTCCGCGCCTTCTACGAAGAACAGCGCATCTTGGTTGATCGTCGATGACAGCGCGCCAACAGTGATGAAGTCGCGCGTAAAACTTTCAGCGCGCGTGATCAGCATTTCTTCGATCAGTTCGGGATCAGTGAGATAATGCGTGCGCCCGACGAGCAACCGGACGCCATCAAGCGTGAAATAGTCTTCGCGATAGGCCGAAGGCGGCCAGTTTTCGAGAAAATTGCGTTTGGTGGAACGCCAGGAACGCCGCTCATTTGGCGTAAAAGGCGTAAAATCTGGATCGTGAAACATAACGGCTCTCCTGCATCGAATCGCCTGAAACAAACCATACTATATAGTATGGTTTTGGCAAGATCCGCCGACTATGTAAGCCTAACTTCATGAGTCGCTTTAAAAAGGAAGACTGGTTGGCGCTCGGCGCGAAACTGCTTGCTGAGGAAGGTCGCGCCGCGCTTACGATCGACCGCCTCACGGCTGTCGCGCAGCGCACACGCGGCAGCTTCTATCACCACTTCGAGGATCGCGACGCCTTTGTGCGCGCAATGATGGAACGCTGGCGCACGCAGGTCATCGACGAAGCGGGCAAGCGCTACGAGCAGGCGCAGTCAGCAAATGAGTTGCGCCGCCTGATGCGCGAACAGCCGATGGCGCTTGATCACCAATTCGAACGCGCGCTGCGCCGTTTTGCCGCGAGCGAACCCATCGTGCGCCAAGCGGTCGCCGAAGTGGACGCCAAGCGCATCGAGGGGCTCGCCTGCGTGCTTTCGCATATCGACGCGGATCTCGACGACCCGCAATCGGCGGCATACGTGCAATATGCGGCGCTCGTCGGCTTACAATTGCTGCTCGACGACACCAACGATCCACGTACACCAGGGATTCTCAAGGCAGGCAATCGGATATTTCGTCTCAATGACGAGGACGAACCCGCGTCGAAAAAATCGGCGCAGAAAAAAAAAGCCTAAGGTCCCCGTCAAATCCCGCACCGGCGGCACCAGGACCGGCGGTTGACGCCGTTGGCTATGCCGGCAGCATGACCACCTTCGTCTTGATCGGCGTTCGTGAATAGAGGTCGAGCATGTCCTGACTGAGGAGACCGGTGCAGCCGCTCGTGATGCCGGACCCGATCGTCTCGGGGTCGCTGGTGCTGTAGATTGTGTAGACCGTGTAGGCGCCGTTCTTATAGAGATAGAGCACGCGGGCGCCGAGCGGATTTTCCAGACCTCCCGGCATGCCGCCGGCATATTTGCGCGCCTCCGGCTGTCGCGCCATCATCTCCTTGGGGGGCGTCCAGATGGGCCATTCGGCTTTGCGCCCGACATAGACTTCACCGCTCCACAGGAACCCGGGGCGGCTGACATTGGCGCCGTAGCGGGTGGCGTTTCCGTCGCCTTCGATGCGGTAAACATAGTAATTGCGGGGATCGACGATAATCGTGCCGGGCGCCTCTTTGGTTTCGTAGCGCACTGTCTTGCGAAAATATTTCGGATGGAGCTTGCCGATGTCGACCGCCGGGATCGGGTATTTCTCGTTGGGCGCCGCCGCGTAAAACTTCGCCGCCTCGGCGCGGCCCATGTCATCGGACACGCAACCGGCGAGCCCGGCCGCGCCGAGACCGGCGGCGGAGCCGACCAGAAACGACCGGCGGCTGAGACGCCCCGACTTAAGCCCGAGCAGAGCTGCCTCGTTTCTTTCGCAGGCGTCGGCAATCCCATCGTCCATGATCATGATTTTGGAGTTCCCATGCCTGTCGCCGACCAGAGAATGCTCCAGCATAAATCCGCCGAGCGTCTTGGCTGAGCTGAGATTGCCATTACTTGCTTTTCGGAATGTAAAGACCATCGCCTTTGACCGGCAATTTCGGTCATTCTGTGGCGGTGATCGCCAATGGCGACAAACCACCCCGTCCAGCCGGCCGGCCCGTCGCTAATGGCGCCGCATCGGCTGGAGATCCGGTCTTGATGGACGCGACGCCGATTTTGATTGCTTTGAAGGATTATAAGTTTGCGTGGATGCGGCGCCCCCGAGGTACTGCCGGCGCTTTATCGCGGCGCGGCGCGCCGATAGCCGCGAAGGCCGAGCGCGGCGAGCAGCAGCGCGGGGAGCGCGACGCCGATCAGCAGGGCGGCGACGCCGCGAAGCGTCCCAGCCGTTGGATCGTCGCTCGCCTGCGGGAACCGCGGCAGCGCCGCGTAATCTTGCGCCGTCAGCGACGCGCCGGCCTTGGCGCGGGAGAGAAAGAACGCGCGCCAATCGACATGGAAGGCGCGGATGCGGTCGAGAAAGGCGCGGTAGCGCGTCTCGCCGGATCCGGCGATGTCGGCCAGCGCCCGATAGGTCAGATAGGCGGGCGAAAGATAGCCGAGCCTGTCCGATAGGTCGCGCTGGCGCGCAAGCTGCGCGTCATGCTCGGCGACGATCGCCTCGACGCGTTGGAAAGCCGCCTCCTGCGTCGCGAGGCGGCGCAGCGTCGCCTCCCGCGCGCCGCCGGCGGGCTTCGCGCCGCCGCCGCCATGCTCGTCGGCATAGCGGGCGAGCGCCGCGTCGCGGGCGCGGTCGGCGTCGGTCGACGCGGCGCGCGCCGCGAGCACCATATCGATGCGCGAGGGCGCGGGATGGGCGAAGGCGGCCAGGCTGTTGATCGCGGCGGGCGCGATCATGGTGATCGCCACCCATGCGCCGATCAGCGTCAGCGCATTGAAGGCCGAGCTGCGGCCAAGCCCATCGACCGTCGCGGCGAGCGCCGCCCAGAACAGCCCATAGAGCAGCACGACGACAAGCAGCGCCGCGACGCCGGGCGTAGCAAGCCGCTCCCAACCGGCGAAAATCCAGACGCCCGCCGCGACGGCGAGAAGCGTCGCAAGGATCGGCGCCGCGACGCGCGCGGTCAATTTGCCGGCGAGCGCCGCGCCGGGTCGGCGCGCCGAGGCGAGCGTCATCGCCATCGTCCCCTGCTCGCGTTCTCCCGCGAGCAGGTTGAAGGCCATCGCCAGAATGACGAGCGGATAGACGAAGACGATGACGAAGGCGAGATCGGTCGCCCCCGACATCAGATTGGCGGGATTGTCGATCTCGTCGGCGAAGAGAAAACTGTCCTTGGAGCCGGTCGTGACCCTGACCGCGGGCGGCAGAAGATCGCTCTGCCCGGTCGCGACGAGCGCCAAGGGCGCGGGCGCGAGCGCGGCGACCGTCGCGGCGGGTCCGCCGCCCATGAAGGCCGGATTGCGCGGATCGCGAAACGGCGGCGGCTCGGGAGCGGGCTTTCCCTGCGCGTCGCCCTGCTGCAATTGCGCGAGCGTCTTTTGAAGATTGGCGAGCCGCTGCGTCTCGTCGGCGCGAGCGCCCGCGATCGCCGCCTGTTGCGCCTCTACGCGCGCCGCGCCCATCGCGAGGGCAAAGAGGGCGATCGCCGCCAAGGCGAAGAGCGCGAACCATACTGCTCTGTCGCGGCGCATCATGCGCGCCTCGAAGCGCAGACCGGCGAGGAAAGCCGAACCGCCCATCTCGCGCCTCACACGGGCCGCAGACG
>CAZCJY010000027.1:0-13446 GCA_964498975.1 uncultured Methylocystis sp. | reverse complement strand
GCGCAAGCGAGCGCAAGCCAGCCTAGAAGCGCCGCGATCGGCAGCGCGCTGTGTGCGAATGCGAAGATGGCGCCGGGCGCGCGATAGGAGAAGGCGGCGATCTTTTGCCAGAGCGCCGGGCCGGCGACGTAATTATTGTCATGGGCGAAATGAATGATGTTGTCGCTCACTTCGTTCTGTATGTCGCGCCGATGCGCTTCGGCGCTCGTCGCGAAATCAAACTGGCTCCGGCTGTCGACGCCGGCGAAAGCCATGGATAACGGCCGCAGCGCCAAAAGCGGAAAGAGGAAGCCCGGCGCGGCGCGCATCGAATCCTGGCGATCGAAGGCGGTCTGCAATGCGCCGAAGTGGCGGTCGAAAATCGCATAGCCGCTCTCGTCGTCCTTGCGCAGGGCGAGACCGCGGAAATTGACCGGCAAGTCTTCTATCCGCGACACGCCGTATTTCTTCAGCGTCTCGTCGCGGAAGGCGACGAAGGCCGGATGGCTCTCGTCATGGCCGAAGGTCTTGGCCTTGTCCTTGACGATACCGGCGCGGAACTCCTGCCATGTCGGCGTCGGCGCGAAGGCGCGGGCGGCGTCGGTGGCAAGGCGCGGCGCGAGGAAGGAATTGGCGAGCCAGAAGGCAAGCAGCGTCACCAGCGCCGCGCGGGAATTTCTCGCCAGCGCCGAAACGCCGAGCGCCAGAAAGGCGAAGCCCGCGAGGTAAATGGCGTAGCCGGCGCCGAGCGCGCAAAGACGAATAAACTGGTCGGCGAGCGACAGGCGTTCGCGATCGACAAAGAAAAAGAGCGCGAGCGCCGCGCCGATGAAAGCCGGCGCGAGCAGCGCGAAAATCGCGCCGATGAGCGCGAGCGCCTTGCCTGCGAGAATGTCGCGCGGCCGCGCGCCGACGCTCAATAATTGCTTCAGCGTGCCGCTTTCGCGCTCGCCCGAGAAACTCGCAAATCCCATCAGAATGACGATGAGCGGCGCGATCGTCTGCAAAATAAACGCAAGCGACAGCGAACCGAGCCGCGCGCCGACGCCGCCGTCGCGCGCCTGTTTGAACTGCGTCTCATTCTGCTTATGCGCCTCGAGCCACACCGCCGAGCCGACATAGGCGTCGACGCCGGGATCGGCGAGCGCCAGCGGGCTCAAGGGCTTGAAGGCGTATTGTCCGAAATGGGCGGCGGCGTGGGGATTCTTGGCGCTCTGCCCGGTCCAGAGCGCGCGGTCGGCGGCCGCCGCGGAGTCGCGCTCGCGCAGGATGCGGGCGTTTTCGACATAGCCGAAGGCGAGCGCGGCGAGCATCAGCGCCACGACGAAGCCGCACAGCCAGAGGAGACGCCGGTCGCGCGAAATTTCGAGCCATTCCTTGGCGGCGACGGCGCGCATGACGCGCCAATGGCTTTTCGCGGGCGCCGTCGCGGCGATGGGGGCGAGGGCGAGATCGCTCACGCCGCCCTCGCAAAAAGATCGAGATAGGCGCGCTCCAGCCCGAGATGATCGACGTCGTCGGCGCCAAAGACGGACGCGAGCCGGCCCTGCGCCATGATGCCGATCTTCGTGCCGCATTGCTTGGCGAGAAAAAGGTCGTGCGTGACCATCAGCACCGCCATGCCGTCCTTGCGCAGCCGCTCGATGAGCGCGGCGAATTCATTCGCCGCAAGCGGGTCGAGGCCGGATGTCGGCTCGTCGAGCACCAGCGCCTGCGCGCGCCGCGCGAGCGCGATGGCGACGCCGACCTTCTGGCGCATCCCCTTGGAATAGCCGCGCACGGGACGATATGCGGCCTCCTGCGGGAGGCCCGCAGCGGCGAGGAGCGAAAGAAGCGACTCGCGCGGGGCTTCGGCGCCGGAGATTTCGGTGAAATATTGGAGGTTCTCGAGTCCCGTCAGCGCGCCATAGAGCATCACCGTTTCGGGAATATAGGCGAGCCTGGCGCGCGCAGCGGAAGGGTCGAGCGCCGCGTCGATTCCGCAGACGAGCGCCTGGCCCGCCGTCGGCTCGATGAAATTGAGGAAGAGATTGACGGTCGTCGTCTTGCCGGCGCCGTTGGGACCAAGCAGACAGAACACTTCGCCGCCCGGCACGATCAGATTGAGCCGGTCGAGCGCCGGCATATCGGCGCCGTCATAAAACTTGGTGAGATTGCGCGCCTCTAACATCGCCGCATCCGCCCTACGGCTCGCGCCCGCGCGCGTGGCCACGCGCCGGCGTCGAGTATGGTCTCTCGGTCAAGCCTGCCTCTTTGCGCGGCGACCGTCAAGCGAGGGGGTGCGGTCAATGGAGTTGGAGTTGTTCGAATGAATAACTTGACCCTGTGCACTTGGACTCGGCTATGTTATCGTTTTGTTCCCTTCCGTTGCGGCCCATCCAATGACCAACAAGCTCTATTACGGCGACAATCTCACAGTGCTGCGCGAGTCGATCGCGGATGAAAGCGTCGATTTGATCTATCTCGACCCGCCGTTCAACTCGAACGCTTCCTACAATGTGCTGTTCAAGGCGCCGTCCGGCGAACAGTCACAGGCGCAGATCGAGGCTTTCGACGACACCTGGCATTGGAACGAGTCCGCCGAACGCGCATTTCACGAGGTGCTGACGGGGAAAAATTCCGACGCGGCGATCATGCTGAAGGCCATGCGCTCGGCGCTCGGCGAAAACGACATGATGGCCTATCTCGCCATGATGGCGGTGCGGCTCATCGAATTGCATCGCGTGCTGAAGCCGACAGGCTCGCTTTATCTGCACTGCGATCCAACGGCGAGCCATTATTTGAAGATTTTGCTTGATGCGATTTTCGATCCTCGAAATTTTGGCAATGAGATCGTTTGGAAGCGCCAAAACGCAAAGGGACTCGCATTTACGCGCTTTGCTCGCAATCATGACGTGATCCTGAGATATACGAAGTCGGACAAATGGATTTGGAATGCGCAATATACGTCTCATGACCCTGATTACGTGCGCCAATTTTACAAATTTAGGGACGTGGATGGCCGAGTTTACCGGCTTGCTGACTTGACTAATCCCAACAAAAACCGACCAAACCTTACATATGAGTTCCTGGGAGTAACCAGAGTTTGGCGTTGGACAAAAGACAGAATGGAGCAGGCTCTAGCGAATGGACTAATTGTTCAAAACAAGCCCGGACAGGTTCCAGCCCTAAAAAGATTCCTTGACGAACAAGAAGGAAATCCGATTGACGACGTTTGGGTTGACGTTGCTCCGGTGCAAGCACAGGCCCAAGAACGCCTCGGCTACCCCACCCAAAAACCCGTCGCCCTTCTCGAACGCATCATTTCCGCCTCCTCCAACGAGGGCGATGTCGTGCTCGATCCTTTCTGCGGCTGCGGCACCACGGTCCATGCCGCGCAGAAATTGAAGCGCCAATGGATCGGCATCGACATCACCCATCTCGCCATTGCGTTGATCGAGCACCGCCTGAAAGCAGCTTTCCCAGGCATCTCCTATGATGTTTATGGCGTGCCGAAGGATGCGGCGGGCGCCGCCGATCTCGCCGCGCGCGACAAGCACGAATTTCAGAAATGGATCGTCGCGACGATCGAAGGACAGCCATATAAGGGCGGCAAGAAGGGAATGGATCGCGGCATAGACGGCTTTTTGCATTTCCGCGATGCGGACAAGAAGCCGCAAACCGCGATCATTTCGGTGAAGGGAGGCGGGATCAAATCCGGCGACATTCGCGACCTCAAGGGAACCATCGAACGCGAGGGCGCGGCCATCGGGATTTTTCTCACGCTCAGAGAGCCGACGCGCGAAATGGAAAAGGAAGCCGCTTCCGCCGGCTTTTACGAGACCGGCGGCCGCAAGTTCCCGCGCATTCAAATTCTCACGGCGGCGCAGGTCATCGACGACCGGCGCCCGCAGGTGCCCTTCGGCTTCACCGAGAGCCTGAAAAAGGCGACACGCGAGACAACGGACGAGAAACAGGGATCATTGCTCTGAGGCCTTTCGCCGTCATTGCGAGGAGGCGTAGCCGACGAAGCAATCCAGAGCCTGTGGGCGCTCCTGGATTGCTTCGCTTCGCTCGCAATGACGATGGCGAGCGCGCCAAGGAAAACGGCGTGCCAATTTCCCGGCGTGACGCCACGCATGTTCTCAAGACTCGAAGCGCCTATTTCTTCCTGCCGGCCTCGATCACATCCTCGACGGTGCGCAGACCGGGCTCCGGCGACATGACCAGAACCGCCATATTGCCCGGCGCATGTTCATTCTTCCACATTTTGGTGTGGGCGAGCGGAATCTTCTCCCATGGGAAGACTTCCGACATGCAGGGATCGACGCGGCGGTCGAGCACGAAGCGGTTAGCGGCCGAGGCCTGTTTCAGATGCGCGAAATGCGATCCCTGGATCCGCTTCTGGCGCATCCACACATAGCGCGCGTCAAAGGTGAGATTGAAGCCCGTCGTGCCGGCGCAGAACACCACCATGCCGCCGCGCTTCACGACGAGGCAGGAGACGGGGAAGGTCGATTCGCCGGGATGTTCGAAGACGATGTCCACGTCCTTCTTGCCGGTGATGTCCCAGATCGCCTTGCCGAAGGCGCGGGCGTTCTTGGTCCATTCGTTGAATTCGGGCGTGTTGACCTTGGGCAACTGTCCCCAGCAATTGAAGTCCTTGCGGTTGATGACGCCCTTGGCCCCGAGCGAAAGCACGTAGTCGCGCTTGCTTTCGTCCGAGATGACGCCGATGGCGTTGGCGCCGGCGGCGGCGCAGAGCTGCACGCCGAAGACGCCGAGCCCGCCCGAGGCTCCCCAGACGAGCACATTGTCGCCGGGCTTAAGCTGATGCGGCGCGTGACCGAACAGCATGCGATAGGCTGTGGCGAGGGTAAGCGTGTAGCAGGCCGCTTCCTCCCAGGTGAGGTGCTTGGGCCGCTCCATCAGCTGACGATCCTGCACACGGCAGAACTGGGCGAAGGAGCCGTCCGGGGTCTCGTAACCCCAGATGCGCTGCGAGGCGGAGAACATCGGGTCGCCGCCGTTGCACTCTTCGTCGTCGCCGTCGTCCTGATTGCAGTGGACGACCACCTCGTCGCCGACCTTCCAGCGCTTCACCTTGGAGCCGACCGCCCAGACGATGCCCGAGGCGTCGGAGCCGGCGATGTGATAGGGGTGCTTATGCGCGTCGAGCACGGAAATGGGCTGGCCCAGCGCCGCCCAGACGCCATTGTAATTGACGCCCGCCGCCATCACGAGAACCAGCACGTCATGGCTGTCTAGCTGCCATGTCGGCAAGACCTCGAGCTGCATCGCCTGCTCCGGCGGCCCATGGCGTTCCTTGCGGATCGCCCAGGCGTACATGTTCTTGGGAACATGCCCGAGCGGCGGAATTTCGCCCATTTCATAGAGGTCTTTTTTGTCGGTCAATTTCTGGCTCCTCGCCTTGTCGCCCTTCAAAAGGGCCGGCATTGGCGGGAGCTTATAAACGGGGCGGCGCGACGCGAATAGTCCTAACTTATGGCCCGCAACGCCCTTATTGCGGCCCCGCCCCGCCTCCACTCGAAGGCGGCGCGGCGAAAAGGCTGGGATCGGCGACATAGAGAAACGCCAACACGCCGACGAGGGTGAGAAGGACCGAGACGATCGCCGCTAGCAGGCTCGTTCCGCCGCAACGCGCCGCTTCGGCGGCGGCGTCCCGGGATCGCGACGCCCGGACGCGGGCGATGATCCTATCCGCATGGAGCCGATAGAAATAATTGGCATAGCCGCCCGTCACGAGGCCAATGGTGAGCGTGATCGCCAAACCGGCGCGCTCCGGGACGTTGAGATAGACTTCGACGCCGCTTTCGACGACGATAAAGAGGACGTATAGAAAGGCGTAGAGATACATCTTCCGATAGGCGAGCCACACGAAACCCAGCCAGAAGGCCGGCCAGTTGAAAGAGAAGAGCTTTCCACCGCGCGCCATGGCCTCCCATCGACGCTTGTAATAGGCGTAATTGTCGCCGACGAAGACCGCATGGAGATCGGGCTCCGCTGGAGGCGCCGGCGCCCCGCAAGCCGGACAGTTTGGCGCATCCGCTCCAAAGGCGGCGCCGCAATTGAGGCATAGGGGCATACCGACGCTCCTGTCGCGAATAGCCGATCAATCGACGCCTCTCGGATACGCCGCGGTGCGCGCTTGCGTCGTGCGCCGCCGCACCCGACTGTGCTCGGAAGCCTCGGAAAAGCTTGACCAAGAGCGGCCAAGACAGGCGCGGCGACGCCGCGTCTTGTCAAAACAAGGTCATGTGCTATCGCAACAGGCGGAGGACTCAAGAAGTGAACGACCCGACCCCGCCCCGCCGCGACAAGCCCTGGATGTTTCGCACTTACGCCGGCCATTCGACGGCGCGCGAGTCCAACAAGCTCTACCGCTCCAATCTCGCCAAGGGCCAGACGGGTCTCTCCATCGCCTTCGATCTGCCGACGCAAACGGGCTACGACAGCGATCACATTCTCTCGCGCGGCGAGGTCGGCAAGGTGGGCGTGCCGGTCTCGCATCTTGGCGACATGCGCGCGCTCTTCGAGGGCATTCCGCTCGGCGAGATGAACACGTCGATGACCATCAACGCCACCGCCGTGTGGCTGATGGCGCTCTATATCGCCGCCGCCGAGGAACAGGGCGTGCCGCGCGCCAAGCTGCAGGGAACGACGCAAAACGACATCATCAAGGAATATCTCTCGCGCGGCTCTTATGTCTTTCCGCCGACGCAGTCGCTGCGCCTGACGCAAGACCTGATCCTGTTCACGACGAAGGAATCGCCAAAGTTCAATCCGATCAACGTCTGCTCCTACCATCTCCAGGAAGCGGGCGCGACGCCGTCGCAGGAGCTCGCCTTCGCGCTCGCGACCGCCATCGCCGTGCTCGATAATGTGAAGAAGTCCGGCGAATTGTCGGACGCCGACTTCGCCCAGGTGGTCGGCCGCATCTCCTTCTTCGTCAACGCCGGCATGCGCTTCATCACCGAACTGTGCAAGATGCGCGCCTTCACCGAGCTCTGGGACGAGATCACGCGCGAGCGCTATGGCGTCGCCGACGAAAAGCTGCGCCGATTCCGTTACGGCGTGCAGGTGAATTCTCTCGGCCTCACCGAGCAGCAGCCGGAAAACAACGTCACGCGCATTCTCGTTGAAATGCTGGCGGTGGTGCTCAGCAAGGGCGCGCGCGCCCGCGCCGTGCAATTGCCGGCCTGGAACGAGGCGCTGGGCCTGCCGCGCCCTTTCGACCAGCAATGGTCGCTGCGTATGCAGCAGATCATGGCCTATGAGACCGACCTGCTCGAATATGGCGACATTTTCGACGGCTCGACCGAGATCGCCAAGAAAGTCGCAGCGCTCAAGGAAGAGGCGCTGAGCGAGCTGAAAAAGATCGAGGAGCTTGGCGGCGCGGCCGCCGCGGTCGAGATCGGCTATATGAAGAGCAAGCTCGTCGAAGCCAACACCGCGCGGCTGGAGGCGATCGAAGCGGGCGAGCAGATCGTCGTCGGCGTGAACAAATTCACCGGGGGCGAGCCGTCGCCGCTCACCTCCGGCGACAATCAGATCATGGTCGTGCCGGAGCATGTCGAAGCCGAGCAGATCGCACGGCTCAAGGCCTGGCGCGAACAGCGCGACGCCAAGGCCGCGCAGGCCGCCGTGCAAGAGCTTGCGCAGGCGGCGAAGGAAGGCCGCAACATGGTCGAGCCGTCTATTCGAGCGGCGAAAGCCGGGGTCACCACCGGCGAATGGGGCAATGTGTTGCGCGGGGTGTTTGGCGAGTACCGCGCGCCGACGGGCGTCTCCTCGACGGCGCGTCAGGTCGGCGGCCAGCTCGACTCGGTGCGCGGCGAAGTCGAGCGCGTGTCGCAGAAAATCGGCACGCGCGCCAAATTCCTCGTCGGCAAGCCGGGGTTGGACGGCCATTCCAACGGCGCCGAGCAGATCGCCGTGCGCGCGCGCGACGCCGGCTTCGACGCGATCTACGCCGGCATTCGTTCGACGCCGGCTGAGCTTGTCGAAACGGCCAAGAAGGAAGGCGCGCATTGCATCGGCCTCTCGATTCTCTCGGGCTCGCATGTCACGCTCGCGCATGAAGTGATGAAGCTGATGAAGGAGGAAGGCGTCGAGGCGCCGCTTGTCGTCGGCGGCATTATTCCGCCGGCCGACGAGAAACTCCTGCGCGAGGCGGGCGTCGCGGCGGTCTATACGCCGAAGAATTATGACCTCAACGCGATCATGACCGATCTCGCGCATATCATCGAGAAGGCGGCGGTCTGAGGGAGGCGCTATCTCTCCGCGTCATGCCCGCGCTTGTCGCGGGCATCCACGCCGTGATGCTGCGCGAATCTTGTAAACTCTCACTCAATGTCCTGGCGTGGATGGCCGGGACAAGCCCGGCCAAGACGCGCGCAAATTTTCAATGCAATTACTCTTCAGCGGATGATGCTTCCCGATTTTCTGCTCGGGCGTCGACGATGCGCAACAAATGGTTCGCAAGCATGATGATTTCCGCAGCTTCGACCGGATCGTCGATTTCGACTTTTCGATGGGAGTGCAGGTTTTTGTACGTACCATGTGTTCCAATGAATAGGTTTCGCAGCGCGATCCGCTCGGCCTTTTGATCGTTCGGGTCTCTAAGGGGACCATTCTCTTCATTGAAAGCGCGAGCAATCATATCCGTGCCGTAGGCATCATTTGAATATCCCGCAGCATCTCGCACCGCGATTTCAACGGCCTTCAACGCCTCGAACACGGCTGTATCGTATTTTCCTCGATGATAAAGCGCCCATACATCTTCTCGGATGCGCTGATTTAAGACATCCTTTTGAAGGAGACGAGTTGCGAACGCTCGCCCAATATTTGACTCGCAGGCGAGCTTCTTAGCTTTGCGGCTGAGAGTTCTATAATCATGCGGTCCAAGGATTCGATCGTCTTGAATAATTAACGCAACGCCTTCCAACCACGCCCATGCTTCTCGCAGCGCCAGTTTGATCTCTTTATGTCGGCTCTCAGTTTGGTCACCTATCGCGCTTGGGTCAGGAATTTCGCAGGCTGCGCCAATCAGTCCATCCAATGTCCTGTGAGGCGAGAAATTTGGGTTGCGTTCCCACGCACAAAGCACCGGAAGTATTCGCAATCCCAGCTCTTCCTGCTCCAGCGCGATCAATACGTCTACGTCAGCGATGACATCGGATAGTTTCAAAGCTTGGCTCCCAACTTCCAAATAGACAGACATCGAAGGTGCGTAGGGGCGAAGGATATTTTCAATTTTTTTTCAGGGAGCAGCCAGAGACAGGATTTGATTGTCCCCATCTCGTTTCCGCGAGAAGAACATTCTGTCTTCGGGCAATTCGCCCCAAAATTCGCCTTGAGCCCATACGTTCGTCGCAATATGCCATCAGGTGCCCTCCAAGGAGCCTTTATGTCCGTCGCCGCTACCGCCCGCCCCGATTTTTTCAGCCGCGAACGCACCATCGCCGCGCCTTCCTTCAATCGCTGGCTCGTGCCGCCGGCGGCGCTCGCCATCCATCTTTGCATCGGCATGGCCTATGGCTTTTCCGTGTTCTGGCTGCCGCTGTCGCGGATCGTCGGCGGCGCGCAGCCAAAGGAATGCCCGGAGACGCTGGGCCTCTTCGCCACGCTCGTTGCGACGAATTGCGACTGGAAGATCAGCTGGCTGGGGTGGACCTTCACGCTGTTCTTCGTTTTTCTCGGCTCTTCGGCGGCGGTCTTCGGCCATTGGCTGGAGACGGCCGGGCCACGCAAGGCCGGCCTCGCGGCCGCCTTCTGCTGGTGCGGCGGGCTGCTCATCTCCGCGCTCGGAGTCTATCTCCATCAAATCTGGATGCTGTGGATCGGCTCGGGCGTCATCGGCGGCATTGGCTTGGGCCTCGGCTATATTTCGCCGGTCTCGACGCTGATCAAATGGTTTCCGGACCGGCGCGGCATGGCGACGGGCCTCGCCATCATGGGCTTTGGCGGCGGCGCCATGATCGGCGCGCCGCTCGCCGACCGGTTGATGGGTTTTTATGCGACGCCGTCTTCGCCCGGCGTGTGGCAGACCTTCGTGACGCTCGCCTGCGTCTATTTCGTCTTCATGGTCGCGGGCGCGCTCGGCTATCGGGTGCCGCGCGAGGGCTGGGCGCCCGAGGGCTTCGCGCCGCCGGCGCCCGCCGCCAACGCCATGGTGACGCATCGCCATGTGCATCTCGACGTGGCGTGGAAGACGCCGCAATTCTGGCTGCTGTGGGGCGTTCTCTGCCTCAACGTTTCGGCCGGCATCGGTGTGCTCGGCATGGCCTCGCCGATGCTGCAGGAAGTTTTCGGCGGACGTCTGATTGGCCTCGACCTCGGCTTCGATGATCTCAATGCCGATCAGAAGAAGCAGATCGCGGCCATCGCCGCGGGCTTCACCGGGCTCCTGAGCCTTTGCAACATCGGCGGACGCATCGGCTGGGCGTCGGCCTCGGACAGGCTCGGCCGCAAGACGACCTACGCCATTTTCTTCTTGCTCGGCTTCGCGCTCTACGCCTCCGAGCCGATCGCCGCCAGCAATGGCGCCGTCTTCCTTTTCGTGCTGTCCTTCTGCGTGATCCTCACCATGTATGGCGGCGGCTTCGCGACGATCCCCGCTTATCTTGCCGACATTTTCGGCACGCATATGGTCGGCGCCATTCACGGACGCCTGCTTACCGCCTGGTCGACGGCTGGCGTGCTCGGGCCCGTGCTCGTCAATTACATTCGCGAATATCAGCTCGCGCACGGCGTCGCGCGCGAAGCCGCCTATAATCAGACCATGTATGTGCTGGCCGGCCTCTTGCTCGCTGGCCTCGCCTGCAATCTGCTCGTCCGGCCGGTCGCCGAGAAATATTACATGAGCGACGAAGAGGTCGCGGCGGAGAAGAAAATCCCGGTCGCCGAGGTCGTGAAGCAGGACGACGAAATTCACGCGGATTTCGAGGATTTCGTCGAGGAAGCGCGCGACGAGCCCGCGACAGTCCCCGATCCGCCCGCCGCCCGGCCCGGCGCGCAAGGCGCGTCGCTGCTGCTCATCCTCGCCTGGACAGCCGTCGGCGCGCCGCTCACCTGGGGCGTGTGGATCACGCTTCTAAAGACCGCCGCGCTGTTCCGCTGACCCAGCGCCGCGCCGCCTTGATCGTGGCCAGCTTGTTTGAGACAAGACCTTATCGACGGACGCCTTCGTGATTCGTCGCTCCGCCGGGAATGAAACGGAAAGACAGATGGCGACGGCTTGCACCAATGGTCTCGACACGGGTTTCGTCGACCTCGGCTATATGAAGGTCGCCGTTCTCGGCGTGGTGCAGGGAATCACCGAGCTTCTCCCCATCTCCTCGACGGCGCATATGCGCATCGTGCCGGCGCTTCTGGGCTGGAAGGACCCCGGCTCGGCCTTCTCCGCCGCCATGCAGCTTGCCGCGCTCGCCGCCGTGGTGAGCTATTTTTGGGGCGACATTCGCGCGCTGGCGGTCGGCTCCGTCAACGCCCTGCTGCGACGCGATTTCAACGATTGGTCGTTTCGCTTCGTCGTCTGGATCGCGCTCGCGACCGTGCCGATCGGCATCGCCGGCCTCGCCTTGTCGCATACGCTGAACACCTGCGGCTCGCCGCTGCGAACCCTACCGGTTATCGGCATTTCCTGCATCGTCATGGCGGCGCTGCTCGCCATCGCCGAGCTTTATTGCAATCATAAGCGCACGCTCGAACATGTGAGCTTGAAGGACGCGATGATCGTAGGCTTCGCACAAGTCGGCGCGCTTATTCCAGGCGTGTCGCGCTCCGGCTCGACGCTGACCGCAGCCCTGTTCCTCGATTTGAAGCGCGAGGAAGCCGCGCGCTTTTCTTTCCTGCTCGGCCTGCCGGCGATCGCGCTCGCGGGACTGAAGGAGCTGTGGGAGCTGCATAAGGCGCAGCTCGATTTTCACGGCTGGGCGGTGCTGACGCTCGGCCTGTTCATCGCGTCGATTTCGGCTTTCATCGCGATCTGGGGCTTGCTGCGCATTCTGGAGCGCTTTTCGGCATGGCCTTTCGTGGCCTATCGCGCCTTCATCGGCGTCGTGCTGCTCGTGGGCTTTTACGCCGGCTTCCTGGCTTGAGGCGCTCAACTCTCTCCCTTTGGGAGATGGTGGCGAGCACAGCGAGCCGGGTGAGGGGTTGCGGCGCTGATCATCTAATGCGGGGAGAAAGCCAGAGATTCTTTCCCCTCACCCCGGACCTTCGGTCCGACCCTCTCCCTATGGGAGAGGGTTCGTTACTCGGCCGCGATGCGCAGACGCTCGCGCGCCTGCGAGCGCAGATCGTCGATCGGCGCAAGCGCGCCTTGCGCCTCATAATGCCAGAAAGTCCAGCCATTGCAGGCCGGCAGTCCCTGCGCCAACGCGCCGGTCTTGTGGATCGAGCCGACAAAGCCCGAAAGCGACAGCGTTCCGTCGGCGCGCACAAGCGCGCTGTGGCGCTTCTTTGCGTCGGTGAGCGATGCGCCGGGCGCAATCAGCCCCGCTTCGACGAGGCTCGCAAAGGCGATGCGCGGCTCGGAGCGTTTCGAGGGCGCGGCGACGATCGCGTCATGCGGCAACGGCTCGACGGCGGCGATGCGCGCTTGCGCCGCGGCCGCATAGTCTTCGTCGCGTTCGAGGCCCAGCCAGTCGCGGCCGAGACGTTTTGCGACGGCGCCGGTCGTTCCCGTTCCGAAGAATGGATCGAGCACGAGATCGCCTGGCTTTGAGGCGGAAAGGATCACGCGCGCGAGCAGCGCCTCTGGCTTTTGCGTCGGATGCGTCTTGCGCCCGGCGCCGTTTTTGAGACGCTCTGCGCCGGTGCAGATCGGCAACAGCCAATCCGAGCGCATCTGGCAATCTTCATTGGCCGCCTTCAGCGCCTCGTAATTGAAGGTGTAATTCTTCGAGCTCGAGTCGCGCGCGGCCCAGATCATCGTCTCATGCGCGTTGGTGAAGCGACGGCCGCGAAAATTCGGCATCGGATTATTCTTGCGCCAGACAATGTCGTTGAGGATCCAGAAGCCGAGATCCTGCATGATCGCGCCGACGCGGAAAATATTGTGATAGGAGCCGATGACGAAAATCGTCGCGGTGGGCTTCATCAGCCGGCGCGCTTGCGCCAGCCAGTCGCGTGTGAAGGAATCATAGGCGCCGAAATCGGCGAATTTGTCCCAATCGTCGTCGACGGCGTCGACGACGCTCTGGTCGGGGCGCGTCAGCCGGTTGGCGAGCTGGAGATTATAGGGCGGATCGGCGAAGACGAGATCGGCGCTTTCCGACGCGAGTTCTCGCATGCGCGCGACGCAATCGCCGGACAATATGCAATTGCGCGCCGTCGCGCGGAGCGGCCTTTCGCTAGAGCGCCCGGTACGCGTGACCTGAATCCGGGCTTTGAGGCTGGCCGCCCCGACGCGCGCGCTACGCATGAACTCGACACCAAGAACGCTACCTAACTGTCGCGATC
>CAZCJY010000026.1:14944-18548 GCA_964498975.1 uncultured Methylocystis sp. | reverse complement strand
GCTTCACACAAAACGGCAGGCGCGAGACGCTCGCTTTCGCCAATGGCGTGGATCTCAGTCGCTACATGGCTGCGGGCGACGCGACGCTTGACATCTACGCGCCCTATGAGGGCGCGCTCTCCGGCGTCCTCGATATTTCCGCGCAGCCTGTGATCGAAGCGCATGAAGGCGTGAACGACGCGGTCGCGGTTTCGCCCGGCGCGAGCGCGCTCTTCAGCTTCGAAGTGAAAGAGACGCGCGACATTGGCGTCGGCGTGCGCGCGGAGCCTGATCGCGTGAGCGTGCGGCTGCTCGACGCGCAAGGCAAGGCGCTCGGCGAAGGCGTCGCGCAGACGATGAAGCTGCCAGCCGGCCGCTATTTCGTCGAGGCGCGGGCGCCATCTGACGCGAGCGCGACGACCATCCGCGCGGCGATCGTCGGCCTCTCGCCGCCCGCCGCCGCGCCGCCTGCCGAAGTCGTCGCGGAATTGCTCGACAAGGCCGGCATGAAGAAAAGCAAGACGAGATGATTTCGAAAGGCGCGGCGATGAAAAGAATTGTGCTCTTCTCCTTTTGCGCGCTCCTTGGCGCCGCTACGCCGCTTCGCGCCGAGACGCCGCCCATCTTCGATCGCGCGCAACGCGCCGACGGCGCGCGCGTCGCGCCCGACAGATTCCTGCGCGCCTATGATCCGGTGACGATCTTCTTTCCTGCCGAAACCGGGCCGAAAAACGGCGGACCCGAAGACGCGCCACAGAAATATGTGACGATGACGCCGCAGCCCGCAGGCGAATGGCGCTGGCTCGGCCCGCGCGCCTTGCAGTTCCGTCCCGCCGAGGCATGGAAGCCGCTGGCGCGCATGAGCGTGAAGCTCGGCGCGGCGGAAACGCGGCTTGTGGCGCTTCTGCCGACGCCGCGTTCGACGCGCCCGGCGGAAGGCGCCGATCCGCAGCTCGAGCTGACTCAGATCGCGCTCACCTTTTCCGAGCCGGTCGATCTCGCGGCGCTCTCGCGGCTGATGTCGATCGAACTGCGCCCCTCGCCCGGCGTGTCGCCGCAGGGCGGACAGGTCCTCAGCCCTTCCGCTTACGATATACGCGCGCTGGAGCGCGGCGAGCGGGCCGACGAACAGACTTACGTCATCCGCTTTCACGAAAGGATCGCCGACGGCCGCGTCGCGATCCTGCGGCTGCGTCTTTCGGACGAGGCTGGGCTCGACGATGAGACTTACGAATTGCGCGTCCGCACCGCGCCGCCCTTCGCCGCGACGGAAGCAAGCTGCGGACGCGGCTGGAACGACGATAAGCTCGACGGCGTGCTGCGATGCGCGTCCTATGTCTCGACGCCTGCGCCGGAAAGCGGCGAGGAAGAGGGCGGCGACGCCGCCTCGACCTATGCGCCGGCGAGCAAGCGGCAGCTCACACTTTCTTTCAACGCGACGCCCGAGACGCTCGACATTCTGCGCGCGCGCGACGCGCTGCGGATCACCCCGGCGGTCGATGATCTTGCTGTCGAGACCGACGGCAGGCGCTTGCGGCTAAGCGCGAAATTTCTGTCAGACCGCGTCTATGCGCTTTCCATCGCCGCGGGCGCGCTCAAGGACGCGCAAGGACGCGCGCTTGAGAACGCTTTCATGCAGCGTTTCGCCTTCACGCGCGATGCGCCGGCGCTGCAATGGGACGCTGGCTACGGCGTCGCCGAGCGCTTCGGCCCGCAACTATTGCCGCTGCGCGGCCGGGGCTATGACCGCGCCGACATCCGCATCCACGCGATCGATCCGCTTTCACGCGATTTCTTCCCCTTCCCCGCGCATGGCGTCGAAACTAATGATTCCGACGCACCACCGCTGCCCGGCAATGAGCCGAAGCGCTGGGATGAGAGCGCCAACATAGAGGCGGAGGCGGTCAAGGAGCGCATCAAATCGCTCGGCTCGCCTGCCGTCTCGCGGCTCGTCGATCTGCCGATCCGCCGCAATGGCGCCGACGCCAAATTCGGCGTGGATTTGAAGGAAGATTTCGCCCGCGTCAGCGGCCGCGATCAGCCGGGGACCTATCTCGTCGGGTTGCGGGCGGTGGACGAAGACAAGCGCCGCTGGCTGCGCGTCCAGATCACCGATCTATCGCTTTCGGCCATTGAGGAGCCGACGCGGGTGCGTTTCGCCGTGACGTCGCTTTCGACGACGCAGCCCGTGAGTGGCGCGCAAATCCGCGTCGAAGGCGTCAAGGACGAAAAATTCGTCACGCTCCTGAGCGGTACGACGGATTCCTCCGGCTTCTTCGCCTGGACGCCCGACAAGCGCGGCGGCGGCGAGCCGCGCCGCATCGTCGTGAATAGAGGCCTCGACACGCTGGTCATTGATCCCAACAGCGCGCCTTCGGAATATTCAAAGGAGATCTGGTCGAAGCCCGAGGCGCAGTGGCTCGCCTGGACGACCGATGCCGACCAGCCGCGTGCGGAAAAGCCGCGCACGCTCTGCCACATCTTCTCGGAACGGCCGATCTATCGGCCGGAAGAAAGCGCGCATATCAAAGGCTTCGTGCGCAGCTATCGCGGCGGCGCCTTGAGCCTTGCGAAGGCCGGCGGAACCCTGGTCGTCACGGCTCCAGGCAATCAGGAATGGCGCATTCCGGTGAAGCCCGACGCGGCGGGCGGCTTCTACCATAAATTCGACGCGCAGACCCCGGCGACCGGCGATTATTCGGTGAGGTTCGAGCCGGATACGCCCAAGAAAGCGAAGAAGCCCGACGCGCCGAAAGGCGAGACGGAAGAAGCTGCCGAGGAAGAGAGCGAGACGGCCGAGGCCGCGCAGGACGTTTCCTGCGGGCAGTTCACCTTCAAGAAAGAGGCCTATCGTCTGCCGACTTTCGAAGTCGTGCTCAATGCGCCGCAGACTGTCGCGCTCGACGGAACTTTCGACGTGGATCTCCTCGCGCGCTATTTCGCCGGCGGCCTCGCGGCGGAGCGTCCCGTCAAATGGCGCGCCGCGCAATTTCCGCATGTGTTCGTTCCGCCGGGACGCGAGGGCTTCCTCTTCTCGACGGACGCCCGCTTTTCCGGCGACGGCAAGTTCAAATCCACCGCCGTGCTGGAGCGCGACCAGCGCACCGACGCCGGCGGCGCCGCGCGCATGACCTTCGACACGACGATCGAGCCCACCGCGCAGCCGCGCCGCTATTCCATCGAAGCGACGGTGACGGGCGACGACGGCATAGAAGTGCGCAATGTGCAGAATGTCATCGCCCTGCCGCCCTTCGTGCTCGGCGTGAAGACGCCGCGCTATGTGGAGCGCCCCGGCGTCGTGACGCCGGAACTCATCGCCATCGACGGCAAGGGAGACGCCGTCGTCGGGCTCGAGATGACGCTGCGGCTCATCAAGCGCAACTGGATTTCGACGCTGCAGGCAAGCGACTTCGCGCAAGGCGCGGCGAAATATGTGACGCAGGCGCAGGACGAAACCATCATTGAGCGCAAGGTGACAAGCGCCAGGGAGGCGCAGAAGGTTGCATTGGAGACTCGCGACGCTGGCGTCTATGTCGTGCAGCTGGAGGCCTATGACAGGCTCAAGCGCCGTCAGCAGGTGAGCGTCGATTTCTTCGTCGGCGGCGACACGCCGGTCACTTTCGCG
>CAZCJY010000026.1:10928-14934 GCA_964498975.1 uncultured Methylocystis sp. | reverse complement strand
CGTCACTTTTGCGCGACCGCCGGCGGAATCCGCGACGATCACGACCGACAAGGACAAATATGCGCCGGGCGAGGTCGCGACGCTCATCATTCAGTCGCCGTTCCAGAACGCGCGCGCGCTCGCCATCGTCGAGCAGCCAAGCGGCGTCTATGACTATAATTTCGTCGACATCGCCAATGGTTTCGGGCGCTATGCGCTGCCGGTGAAGAAAGAACAGACGCCGAAGCTCGCCGTGCATTTTTTGACCATGCGTGGACGGCTGAAGGACGCGCCGCCGCAACCCGCGGCGACCTTCGATCAAGGCAAGCCGGTCACCATCGCCGCGACGAAATGGATCGAGGTGACGCCCGTCAAGAACATCGTCAATGTGAAGATCGAGCATCCAGCCAAGGCGCGCCCGGGCCAGGAAGTCGAGGTCGCGTTGCGGCTTACGGACGACGTCGGCCATCCGCTTTCGGGCGAAGCGACTTTCTGGATGGTCGATCAGGCGGTGCTGTCGCTGGCGAAAGAGCGGCCGCTCGATCCGCTGCCGGACTTCATCGTCGAGCGTGAAACGAAAATGGCGGCGCGCGACACGCGCAACATGGCCTTTGGCGTCATTCCGCTGGAAGAAATCGCCGGCGGCGACGGCGGCGAACTGCAGGAATGGGGCGCGGAGAACAATATATCCGTGCGCAAGAATTTCACGCCCGTGCCGATCTATCTGCCGAGCGTGAAGATCGGCGCCGACGGCGTCGCAAAAATCAAAGTGCAGCTTCCCGACACGCTCACCGTGTTCAAGCTGCGCGCCAAGGCGATCAGCGGACCGGACCGCTTCGGCGCGGCGGGCGGCGAAATGCTGATCCGGCAGGAGCTCGTGGCGCAGCCGGCGCTGCCGCGCTTCTTCAGGCCGGGCGACGCTTTCGATATCGGCCTCGTCGCCCGCGTCGTCGAGGGTCCTGGCGGCGCCGGCAAGGCGTCGATCGGCGCGCCGGCGCTGACGCTCTCTGGCGAGGCGAGCCGCAAGATCGAATGGGTTCAGAACAAACCCGCGCGCATCGATTTGCGCGCCACGGCGCCGGCGCAACTCGCGGGAGACGTCGCCCTCTCCTTCCGCATTGACCGCGACGCCGACCGCGCCAAGGACGCAGTCGAGATCGCGCTGCCGGTGAAAGAGGATCGCGAAGCGACGCGCCGCTTCGAGCTGATCGAGATCGCGCCGGGCGAGACGAAGACGATTCCCGCCGCTTCCGAACAAGCTCGGCCCAAGACCTTCTCGCGCGAGACGGTGATCGCCGCCGATCCGGCGCTGGTGAAGCTCGTCGCCGGCCTCAATGCGCTTGTCGAATATCCCTATGGCTGCACCGAGCAGCGGCTGTCGCTCGCGCGCGGCGGGTTGGCGCTCAAGAGCTTCGCGCCCATTCTCGCCGCGGCGGGACTGGAGGATCGCGTCTCGGCCAATGTGAAGTCGACGGCGCAGATCATCGACCAGTCGATCGATGCCGACGGACTCGTCGCCTTCTGGCCACGCTCGCGGGGTAATGTCTCGCTCACGGCCTGGGCCTATGATTTCCTCGCGCGGGCCGAGCGCGCCGGAGAGCCGGTCGACAAGAGCCTTGCCGATCGCCTCGCCAACATCCTCAAACTTTCGCTGCGCTCGGACTATCCGCGCCTGCTTTCCGGCGACGAGATGCGCGAACGCGTCGAGGCGCTGGCGGCGCTGGCGGAGGGCGGCAAACTTGATGACTCTTATGTCGCGGAATTTACGCGCCGCGCCGACTTCCTGCCCAACGCCAGCGTCGCGCAAATGGCGTCGGCCGTGGCGCATATGCCGAATGTCGATCAGCGCGCCCTGGCGTCGCTGATCGAGACGATGTGGGGCCGCGTGAAATTCGCGAGCCGCAACGGCGCCCAGGTCTATGCGGGACAGGCGGCCGAGAGCGCGTCGCCGATCATATTGCCGTCAGAGACCCGCAGCCTCGCCGAGATGGTTCGCGCCGCTGCGCTCGCCGCGTCCGGCGATCCACGCGCCAATGTGCTGCGCGACGCGCTGCTGCGGCTTGGCGAGGGCGACGGCTGGGGAACGACCAACGCCGACGCCACCGCGATCGAAGCGCTGGCTGAAGGCTGGCGGCGCCCCGTCGCGCCGATCGGGCTCACGCTGAATGACGGAAGCCAAGTTCAAGCGCTCACGATCGACGCGAACAATCCCGTCGTGCGCCATGCGACGCAGAGCGATGCGCCGCTGACGATCGCCAACAGCTCGAATGCGCCGCTGATCGCGATGGTCGAGACGCGCTATATGCCCGCCGAACCCGGCGCGAAGGCGCAGCCGACGAGCGAGGGCTTCACGATCACGCGGCAAAGCTGGCGCGTCGCAAACGGCAAAGCGCCGGAGAAGATAGAGCCGAGCGACGGCGCCTTGCGCATGCAGCAGGGCGACGTCATCGAAGAGACGGCGGAGGTCGTCAATCCCGAGGACCGGACTCATATCGCGATTTCGATTCCGCTCGCCGCTGGCTTCGAGCCGCTCAATCCGAACATCGCCACGGCGCCAGCCGAAGCGCAGCCCTCCAGCGCGCCGACGCTTACGCCGACATGGGTCTCCTATGGCGACGACCGCGTGTTTTACGCCTACGACAATCTGCCGAAGGGCAACTATCGCTTTGCCTTCCGCCTTCGCGCCCAGACGGTAGGCGCCTTCACGCAGCCGCCGGCGATTGTCGAGGCGATGTATAAGAAGGGTCTGCGGGCGACGAGCGCCGGGGCGCGCGTGGAGATCGGGAAGTAGGCGCGTAACCCTCTCCCTTGGGGAGAGGGTGGCCCCGCGAAGCGGGGTCGGGTGAGGGGAAACAATCTTTGTAGGTTCGACGCCACCGCATGCCAACAGATGTCGCAACCCCTCACCCGGCTGCTCCGCAGCCACCCTCTCCCAAAGGGAGAGGGTTTGCGCGCGGCGTCGTTCTTGCTTTTGCGGCGGCGTTCATTGCGCCAATCGCCTGGCTCTCGCATGAAGCGCTATCCCGCGCCGATCTCGTCGCGCCGCGCGCAAGCGCCATCGTCTATGACCGCAACGGCGCCTTTCTCACGCAGATCGGCGAAAAGACGCGCGATCCGATAACGAATGAGCCGCGCGTCGATTACGGCTATTGGCCGCTCGCGTCTATTCCTCAGCGCGTCGCCCGCGCGACGCTGGCGCTGGAGGATCGGCGCTTTTACGCCCATCCGGGCGTCGACGCGCGCGCCTTGCTACGCGCAACTTGGCGCAATCTGACGACGCGCGGGAAACGCGAAGGCGCTTCTACGATCGCGATGCAGGTCGCGCGCATGCAAAAGGGCAGGCCGCGCACGCTCGCCGACAAGCTCACGCAGGCGGCGACAGCCCTCGCCATCGTCGCACGCAACGGCCGCGACGCGACGCTTGCGCATTATTTGCGTCTCGCGCCCTATGGCCTCAATGGACACGGCGTCGCGCATGCCGCGCGCTTTTATTTCGACAGGCCCGCTGAAGATCTTTCCTGGGCGCAATGCGCCTTGCTCGCCGCCATTCCTCAATCGCCGGGACGCATGAACATCACGCGCGAGAGCGGCCTGAGGCTCGCTGCTGCGCGCGCGCATCATGCGCTGACGCGGCTCGAAGAGGAAGGCGCCCTCGACGCCTCGCAGGCGGCGCTGGCGCGACGCGAACTCGATAGAATGCGCCCGCTCGACGCCAAGCGCCGTCCCGAGACGCTGCATCTTGCGCTGCGCTATGAAAGGCTCGCGCGCGAAGGCCATATACGTTCCCTCTCCGAAGACGATCCGCGCCTCCATGCGACCATCGATCTTGGGATCGAACGCGACGTCGCGCATCTCGCGCGCCGCTATCTTGCAAATTTCCGCGGGCTTGGCGCGCGTCAGGTTGCCGTGATGGTCGTCGAACGCGGCACGAACGCCGTCATCGCCGATGTCGGCTCCGCCGATTATCGCGATCCGCGCGCCGGCGCCTTCGACTTCACGCGCGTGCGCCGTTCGCCGGGCTCCACGC
>CAZCJY010000026.1:7570-10918 GCA_964498975.1 uncultured Methylocystis sp. | reverse complement strand
CTCCACGCTGAAGCCTTTCATCTATGCGCTCGCCTTCGACCGCGGCGTTCTTAAAACGACCGATCTCCTGAATGATGTTCCAGAGGGCGCCTCGGGCGTCAGCAACGCCGACGGGCTTTTCCTCGGGCCGATGACGCCGCGCCAGGCGCTCGCCAATTCGCGCAATGTGCCCGCGACCAATCTCCTGCGCCGCGTCGGACTGGAGGCGAACTTCCATTTTCTGCGCGATCTCGGTCTGCATGATCTGGAGACGCCGGCGGAGAGCTTCGGCATATCGATGGCGATCGGTTCGCTGCCGACGCGGCTCGAAGATCTGATGCGCGCATACGCCGCGCTCGCGGACGACGGCGTGATGCGCGACCTTTCTTTCGCGCGCGATGAAGCGAGAAGCGCGCCACGCCGCGTGCTTTCGATTGACAGCGCGCGGCTCATCACCTCGATGCTTGCCGATCCGCAGGCGCGGCTGCCTTCCTTTCCGCGCTACGGACCGCTCGAATATCCTTTCGCGGTGGCGGTGAAAACCGGTACGAGTCAAGGATATAGAGACGCATGGACGCTCGCCTATTCGCATAAATTTATCGTCGGCGTGTGGATGGGGCGCGGCGACGCTGGCGCGATGCGCGCGATGACGGGCGTATCGTCCGCCGCGCGGCTCGCCCATGCGACGCTCGCCAAACTGCATGGCGCAAGGACCGGCGAAATTGCGCCGGAAGCTTTCGCGCCGCCGCCCGAGCGCGTCGCGATCGACCTATGCCGCAGCGACGCGGGCGCCGATTGCGCGCTGACGCTACGCGAATGGGTGAAGCCCGAAGACGCGCCTCAGTCGGCAAGCGTTGCGACAATCACGCCGGCTGTCGTGGAGACGCAATTTGCGCAAGCATCGCTCGTCATCGCGACGCCGGAGCACAATACGCACATCTGGCGAAACCCTGAGCAACCCGAGCGTCTGAACAAGCTCGCTTTAAAGGTCGCGCCGACAACGCCGGAGACGCAGATCGTCTGGGTGATCGACGGCGAACCCTTTGCCGTGGCGCAGGCGGACGAGACCGTTTTCTGGCCGATGACGCCCGGCGCGCATCGGATTCAAGCGCGGCTGGCGCTCGCGCCGAGCGCTTCGCGATCGGTGAAGGTGATTGTGGAGTGATGATAGTCAATCAGGCCTGTCATTCCCGACAGACCCCAGGCCTGATCGGGAATCCAGAGCAACGTCATAAATGGGTGGTTTTGTCTTGGATTCCCGATCGCTTCGCTATCGCGAACCGTCGGGAATGACACCCCCAATGACGGCCCGCTTTACCCCTGCCCGCCGATGCGCTCGATCTCGGCGCCGCAGCCGCGCAGCTTTTTCTCCAGACGCTCGAAGCCGCGGTCGAGATGATAGACGCGGTTGATCGTCGTTTCGCCGCGCGCGGCAAGGCCCGCGATAACGAGCGACACGGAGGCGCGCAAATCGGTCGCCATCACCGGCGCGCCTTCGAGATGGTCGGCGCCCGTGACGATCGCGGTGTCGCCTTCGAGCTTGATATGCGCGCCGAGCCGCGCGAGCTCCTGCACATGCATGAAGCGATTTTCGAAAATCGTTTCGGTGATGCGCGAAACGCCTTTGGCCCGCGTCATCAGCGCCATGAATTGCGCCTGCAAATCCGTCGGGAAGGCGGGGAATGGCGCGGTCTCGACATCGACAGGCGAGATGCCCAACCCGTTGCGCGTCACGCGCAAGCCTTCATTCGTCTCGGTTACAGTGGCGCCCGCTTCCTCAAGCGTGTCGAGCGCCGCCTGCAGCAGATCGGCGCGCGCGCCGGCGAGCAGAACGTCGCCACCCGTCATCGCCACCGCCATCGCATAAGTGCCGGTCTCGATCCGGTCGGGCATCACCGCGTGGCGCGCGCCGTAAAGCGATCCGACGCCCTCGATCTCGATCGTCGACTGGCCGGCGCCCTTGATGCGCGCGCCCATCTTCACGAGACAATCGGCGAGATCGGCAACTTCGGGCTCGCGCGCGGCGTTGCGCACGACCGTCGTCCCGCGCGCCAGCGACGCCGCCATCAACGCCGTGTGCGTGCCGCCGACAGTGACTTTCGGAAATTCGATCTCCGCGCCGACAAGGCCGTTCTTTGCGGAGGCGACGACATAGCCATTCTCGATGTCGATCTTGGCGCCGAGCCTTTCGAGCGCCATGAGCAAAAGATCGACCGGGCGCGTGCCGATGGCGCAGCCGCCGGGCAGCGAGACGCGCGCCTCGCCCATGCGGGCGACGAGCGGCGCGAGCACCCAGAAGCTCGCCCGCATGCGCGAAACGAGATCGTAGGGCGCGGTGGTGTCGACGATCTCGCGCGCGGTGAGATGCACGGTGCGGCCGGCGTCCTCAGTCTCGCCTGTGCGCTTGCCGGCGACGGCGTAATCGACGCCGTGATTGCCGAGGATGCGCTCGAGCTGCGTCACGTCGGCGAGCAGCGGCATGTTCGCAAGCGTTAACGTCTCGCGCGTCAGGAGCGAAGCGATCATCAACGGCAAAGCGGCGTTCTTGGCGCCGGAAATCGGAATCACGCCATTGAGTCTGGTCCCGCCGACGATCTTGATTTTGTCCATTAGCCCTCGCTGTCGGACTTCTTGTCCGCCCCATCGTCCGTACGCGTCGACTCACGCAGCGCACGCTCGCGGGCCTTGCGGCGGGCGAGATTGGCGCGCAACGCGGCGGCGAGCGCCGCAGCGTTCTTCTTCCCTGTAGCCTTGCTGTTAGGTTTCCGGCCAAAATCCGCCCCTTTTGGGGCGCCCCGCTCTCGCTGCTCGTCGCTTTCGGCCATTTTTGCGATCACATCGGTTAAAACGCTGGCCTTCCCAGAGCTTTGGCTTAGGGCAGACAAGATGCGGTTTCAACCGCCGCGTTCCCACAGCGCGGCGCGGCGGCGAGCGCGCGGGCTCTCGCCGGTCCAGGCGGCGAAGGCGCGGGAGAAATGCGCGGCGTCGGAATAGCCGAGTTCGTAAGCGATCTGCGTGATGGGCGTTTCTCGTGCGGCAAGCAATGTCTCCGCTTTCGCGAGCACGACGCGGCGCCGGATTCCTTCGAAGCTGTCGCCCTCTTCCGCCAAGCGACGCTGCAGACTGCGCGCCGATAGCGCCAGACGCCGGCGCACATAGTCGATCGTTGGACGCCGCTCCAGCAGCGCCAGCCGCACGAGATGCTCGACGCTTGCGGAGAAATCATTCGGCGGCGGCAAATCATCGACGCGCCTGTCAATCGGATCGGCGCCGCCTGGGTTGGGATTGCGCAGAAGCTCGGCGTCAAAAATCAACGCGGCCTTTTCTCCGATCACGATCTCGCAACCCAGAATCTCCTCGATAGCGGCC
>CAZCJY010000026.1:4469-7560 GCA_964498975.1 uncultured Methylocystis sp. | reverse complement strand
ATTCCATATGTCCAAATCGCAAGGCGCTGAGCCGGGCGCCCGCCGGTTTGCATTAGGCTCATATGCGTCATGGACTGCAGCATGGAGCCGATGCCGACATTGCATCTTTCAATCGCTTCAAGCAGCGTCGGCGCCGTTCGCACGCGCCTGCCGAAGAGGCCCAGCCCCTCCATGCCCGCCTGCGTCGAGAGGCGCAGGGGCAGCGCCTCGTCGTCCAATTCACGAGCGGCATGTTCGACGAGCGCGAGCTGGTCTCGCAGCAGGATCAATTGCTCGGGCGCATCGATGAGGCGCAGCGGCAATTCGGCCTTGCGAAAGACGCGCGCGACCGAGCCGCCGGCGCGCCCCACCGCTTCCGCGACCGGCCCCATCGAACGCGCCTTGGTGAATCCGACCGCGCCCATCGACGCCTCCCTAGCGTAGCGCGAAGGTTTCACCGCTGGCGCGAAATGGCAAGTTTTCCTCTCGCCGTCGCCTAGCCTCGGTCCGTCTGACGGATGGAAGGAGGCGGCGAATGATCGGCCTATGGGCGCTCCATGCGCAAACATTTCTGCTTGCGCTCGGCGCCTTGACCATCGTTCTCTTCTCGATCCCCATCGCCTTGGCGCCGCTTTTCTGGGCGCGGCTCGTCGGCTGGGACATTCCGGAGAAACGCGATCTTGCAGTCTATTTCGGTCGATGCCTCGGAGCCTTCGCGCTCATTCTCAACTTCTTCATGCTTCGGGCCGGATTGACGGGAGAAGGCGTGAGGCCGACATACGAATTCATGGCGATGGTCTGGGCGTTCATGATCGTCGTGCATATTGTCGGGGCGATCCAGCGCGTTCAACCGATCATCGAGACGCTGGAGATCGGCTTCTGGATCCTGCTGGCGCTGCTGACCGCCGCCTTCTGGCCGGTCGCCGGCTGAGATTCATTCGCGCAGGAAGGAGCGGTGCATGCGACACGTCAATCGATCTCTCGCCGCCGCGATCGCGTTGCTTCTCTTGACGGAGACCTGCGCATTGTCCGAAGCCGTCGTCGCGCCGACGACGATCGCCGTGCTCGACTTTGACTATTTCGACACGTCCGGCGAGCCGAAAGATCAAAAGGACGAACATGATGCGCGGCTGCGCGATTTCATGCAGTCGCTGCGCCGCGATTTGACGCAAAGCGGCGCCTTCAAGGTCGTCACGCTCGATTGCGGACGGGAGCCCTGTTCGACGCGCGGTACGAGCCCGCAGGAACTCTTCGACGCGGTGAAAAAGGCGGGCGCTCGGCTGCTGCTTTATGGCGGCGTGCATAAGATGAGCACGCTCGTCCAATGGGCCCAGACGCAGATCGTCGATGTGGAGAAAAATCTCCTTGTCGACGACCGGCGCCTCACCTTCCGGGGCGACGATGATGAAGCCTGGCGGCGCGCCGAACAATATCTTGCACGAAAGCTGACCGAAGGCGCGAACAAGGAGCAAGCGAAATGAACGCGACGGTCAATGTGACGAAAAGGCTCGACGCTTCCGCCGAGGAGGTTTGGGCGGCGATCGCCGCTATCGGCGGACTCGATCGCTGGTTTCCGATCATTTCCGCCTGCCGCGTCGAAGGCGCAGGCGTCGGCGCCTCGCGCATCATGACGCTGGCGAATGGCGAAGAGATGCGCGATCGCATTACCGAGATCGACGCAAGCGCGCGCCGGCTGCGCTATGAGCGTCCGGTTCATCCGTTTCCGGCGACGGGTTACCATGGAGTCGTGGACATTCGCGATGACGGCGCGACGCAGAGCGTCTTGTCGTGGACTGTGCGATTCGACGTCGCCGCCGAGCATCGCGACGAAATGCTCCGCCTCATCGAAACCGCAATTTCAGACGGCGTCGACGGATTGAACAAGGAATTGCGAGAGGCTTGACGGATTGCGCGGAATCCGATTTGGCGGTCTGCCCGACGTGTCATTCCCGCAGGCCGAGGGCCTGACCGGGAATCCAGAGTCACAATAAACATTTTGGACATTGCTCTGGATTCCCGATCGCTTCGCTGACGCGAAGCGTCGGAATGACATCCGAGCTGTTTGATCGGACGCGCTACGAGATCGCCCGAACGGCCAGCGTCGCATTTATGCCGCCGAAAGCGAAGGAGTTCGACAGCGCGACGCGGATGGGCATTTTGCGCGCCGCATTCGGTATGGCGTCGACCGCGCATTTCGGATCGGCCTCGAGAAAATTGATCGTCGGTGGCGCGATCTGCTCGCGCAGGGCGTTAATCGTGACGGCGAGCTCCAGGCCGCCGCTGGCGCCAAGCGCATGGCCGTGCACGGGCTTCGTCGAGGAGACCGGCGGCGGCTTGTCGCCAAAGACGGCGCGCATCGCTTCGGACTCGGTGATGTCATTGGCGTAAGTCGCCGTGCCATGGGCGTTGAGATAGTCAACGTCCTTGGGCTCCAGACCGGCGCTTTCGAGCGCGAGACGCATGCAGCGCGTCGGCCCTTCGACGTCGGCGCGCAGCGGGTCGAAGGCGTCGCTCGTCGTGCCATAGCCCGCAAATTCGCACAGCGGCGTCGCGCCGCGCGCTTGCGCCGACTCCAGCGTCTCCAGGATGAAGACGGCGGCGCCTTCGCCCAGCGTCATGCCATTGCGCCTTTGCGAAAACGGCCGGCAGAGATCAGGGGTTAAAACGCGCAGCGCTTCCCAAGAGCGAATCGAACCGTTGATGACGCAGGCTTCGGCCCCGCCGGCGATGGCGCGGTCGGCGCGGCCCGCGCGAAGCATTTCGAAGGCTTCGCCAATAGCCTGCGCCGCCGAGGAACAGGCGGAGGCGAGCGCGAAAGTTGGGCCCTTGGCGCCATAGCGCATGCCGAGAGTCGTCGGCGCGGCGCTGGGGATGAGGCGGGGGACGGTCAGCGTGTCCGGCCGGCCGTCGAGCTTGTATTCCTGATAGGCATTGTTGTCGATCGTCATCGCGCCGCCAATGCCGGTGCCGATGATGACCGCCGTGCGCGGGCCGCCGACCTCCTTGCGGGCAAAACCGGCCTGCGCCAGCGCTTCGTCCGCGGCGACGATGGAGAATTGCGTAAAGGGATCGCAATAAGGCAGCAACTCGGCTTCGAGATGCGCGGCTGGAT
>CAZCJY010000026.1:0-4459 GCA_964498975.1 uncultured Methylocystis sp. | reverse complement strand
CCATCGCGCGCCGCCCGCCACAAGGCCGCCGCGCCGACGCCCGCAGCCGACACCGCGCCCATGCCAGTGATAACGATTCTGCGCGCGGCGTTCTGTTGCGGCATCGATGTTTAATCCCCTTAATTAAATCACGCGCCGCCGCGCGCCGATCGGAAAGCCCTTTAACCGTTTAATGAAGCGCGCGCGCCGCCGTCAAACGCGGGTGGTGGACAAAGCGCCGCAGATTACGGAGACGCTCTGTAAGCAATTGTATTTCTTGATCTTCATCTAACACGACGCTAATCGAGCAGCTTCTTCAGCTCGGCGCGCAGGCCTTCGGCGACATCCGGCCGCGCCAGGCCGAAGGCGACATTGGCGGCGAGAAACCCAAGCTTCGAGCCCGTGTCATAGGTCCGGCCGTCGAAACGCACGCCGTGAAAGGGCCGCGTCTTGGCGAGATGGATCATCGCGTCGGTAAGCTGAATTTCGCCGCCCGCGCCCTTCTCGTGCTTTTCGAGCAGCGCGAAAATCTCCGGCTCCAGAATATAGCGGCCGGAAATGATGAAATTGCTCGGCGCCGTGCCCTGCGGCGGCTTCTCGACCATGCCGGTGATCTCGAATGTCGATCCGTAATCCTTGCCGCGCGCGACGATGCCATATTGATGCGTCTCTTCGGGCTTCACTTCCTCGACAGCGATGATGTTGCCGCCATGCTTCTCATAGGCCGCAACCGCCTCGGCGAGGCAGCGCGCGCTCTTGCCGGCGGCGGGAAGCGTGATCATGTCGGGCAGCAGCACGGCGAAGGGCTCGTCGCCGATGATGTCGCGCGCGCACCACACGGCGTGGCCGAGGCCGAGCGGCGCCTGCTGGCGGGTGAAGCTCGTCGCGCCGGCCGCGGGCAAATCCGACATCAGCGCGTCATATTCCTTGGTCTTGTTGCGCCGGCGCAGCGTGTCCTCCAGCTCATAGGCCATGTCGAAATGGTCTTCGATCGCCGCCTTGCCGCGCCCCGTGACAAATACGAAATGTTCAATTCCCGCCTCGCGTGCTTCGTCCACCACGTGCTGCACGACCGGACGGTCGACGACGGTGAGCATTTCTTTCGGCACCGCCTTGGTGGCCGGAAGAAAACGCGTGCCGAGACCGGCGACGGGAAAAACAGCCTTGCGAATGCGCTTGGTCATGGACAGGTCCGTTAAGAGTTTGATGGGATTCGACGCCCAACCGCGCCGCTGACGTAGCGCCGGCGGCCGGTTGACGCAAATTTGAGGGTTGCGGCGTTAATTTCGCGTGTGAACGCGGAGATGAGGGGTGCAGATATGTCGGTTCTGGTGACGGGCGGCGCCGGCTATATCGGCAGTCAAACGGTTCTCGAACTCCTCGACGCCGGCGAGCGCGCGGTGGTGCTCGACGATCTTTCCACCGGCTTCCGCTGGGCGGTTCCCGACGGCGTTCCGCTCGTCGTCGGCGATTTCGGCGATGAGGACCTCGTCGCCGAGACCATCGCCCGTCACGACGTGGATGGGATCATCCATTTCGCCGCCAAGATCGTCGTGCCGGACTCCGTCGCCGATCCATTGGGCTATTATCTCAACAATACGGCGAAAGCGCGCACGCTGCTCGCGACCACGGTGGACTGCGACGTCAAGCGCTTCATCTTCTCCTCGACCGCGGCCGTCTATGGCGACCCGCTGCATCAGCCGGTGACGGAAGACGAGCCCTTGAAGCCTCTTTCGCCCTATGGGCGATCGAAACTCATGGTCGAATGGATGCTGGAGGATACGGCGCGGGCGCATGATCTCGCTTACGTCGCGCTGCGCTATTTCAACGTCGCCGGGGCCGACCCGAAGGGCCGTTCCGGGCAATCGACCCCCAACGCCACGCATCTCATCAAGGTCGCCGTTCAGGCCGCGCTCGGCCTGCGCCCGAAGCTGCAGGTCTTTGGAACGGATTATCCGACGCCAGACGGCACCTGCGTGCGCGACTATATCCAGGTCACGGATCTCGCCCGCGCCCATCTCGACGCGCTGCGCTATTTGCGCGGCGGCGGCGCGAACCTCGTCGCCAATTGCGGCTACGCGCGGGGCTTTTCCGTTCTTGAAGTGATCGAATCGGTGAAGCGCGTGTCGGGCGTCGATTTCTTAGTCGAATATGCGGCGCGCAGGCCCGGCGATCCGGCGGCGATCGTCGCCGCCAACGACCGCATCCGCCAGGCGCTTGGCTGGACGACGCAATATGACGATCTCGACGAGATCGTCCGCCAGGCGCTCGAATGGGAGCGGCGTCTCGCGGCGCGAGCCATCTAACGGCTTTTGATCTGCGTACGGCAGGATATGCACCGCTCTCGCAGTCCGCGTCTAAAAACTTAAGGCATGACTAAAGTTTTTTCTTGAGTGCGCGAGCGGGCGATGATACTTAAGCGAGTGCCTAAGCATTCGGCGAAACTAGATCTCATGTTCACCGCGCTCGCCGACCCGACGCGGCGGGCGATCGTTGAGCGCCTTGCGCATGGGTCAGCGAGCGTGAGCGAATTGGCCAAGCCGCTGAAAAGATCGCTTCCAGCGGTCGTTCAGCATTTGCAGTTGCTCGAACAGAGCGGGTTGGTGGTGAGCCGAAAGGTTGGCCGCGTGCGCACATGCCGCATCGAACCAAAGCGCCTGGACGCCGCGCAAGCCTGGCTCGCCAAGCAACGCGCCCATTGGGAAGCGCGGTTCAACCGATTGGACGCCTTCTTGCAGAAGGGTGACGAAAAAGATGACTGATCAGCAGCTCGATCTGGAAATCTCCCGCTTGGTGATCGCCCCGCGCGCGCGCGTTTGGAAGGCTTGGTCCGATCCAACGCTCTTGAAGCAGTGGTGGTGCCCTCGTCCCTGGAAGACCGAGGTGCGGGCCTTCGACCTGCGTCCGGGCGGCGCTTTTCACACTTTCATGAGCGGGCCGGACGGCGGAGAAAGTGATAATCCCGGCTGCTTTCTCGATATTGCGCCGCAGGAGCGGATCATCTTCACCTCCATGCTAATCGGCGGTTGGCGTCCCGCGTCGCCCTGGCTCGCGATGACGGCGATCGTGACCATGGCCGACGAAGGCGCCGGCACGCGCTACGTCGCACGCGTCATGCACAAGGACGACGCCGAGCGCCGTCGTCACGAAGAACTGGGATTCTTCGACGGCTGGGGCACATGCATCACGCAACTCGAAGAGTTGGCGCGGAATATTTCCTAATAGGAAATCTGGTTGATTCGTTTGCTTGGCGTGTCATTCCCGACAGGCCGAAGGCCTGATCGGGAATCCAGAGCAACGAGGCGAGTCTATAAGAGTTTCCCCTGGATTCCCGATCGCGCGCAATGCGCGTGTCGGGAATGACAGCGACCGGCAGACCTCGCTATTTCTCCAATCTCTCGACAATGGTGCGCAGCACTTTCAGCCGCGCGAATTTCTTGTCATTGGCTTCGATCAGCGCCCAGGGCGCCTGTCGCGAACTCGTGCGGTCGACCATATCCGTCATCGCCTGTTCGTAGAGCGGCCACTTCTCTCGATTGCGCCAGTCATCCGGCGTGAGCTTGTAGCGTTTGAACGTCTTGGCTTCGCGGTCCTCGAATCGCCGCAACTGTTCTTCCTGCGAGATCGCGAGCCAAAGTTTCACGACGATATAGCCTGCATCGAACAGCTGCCGCTCGAAATCATTGATCTCCTGATAGGCGCGCATCCAGTCGTCCTGCGCGGCGAAACCTTCGACGCGTTCGACGAGCACGCGGCCGTACCAGCTGCGATCGAAGATCGCCGCGTCGCCGCGTCGGGGAATATTGCGCCAGAAGCGCCATAGATAAGGCCGCGCGCGCTCTTCATCGGTCGGCGCGGCGACGCCATGCACGCGGAAACGGCGCGGATCGAGCGCTTCGCGCACGCGGCGGATGGCGCCGCCCTTGCCGGCCGCGTCATTGCCTTCAAAGACCGCCACGAGTCCCCTGTCGCGGAACGACTTCGCCGTCGTCGCCGCGGTGAGCCGGCGCTGCAGGGCGCGCAATTCCGGGCCGTAAGCGCTAGGATCGGCCTTCTGCGTCAGATCGAGCGCCGACGCGACGCTCGGACGCGGCAGGCCCATCTCCGGCGAGGCGACGGCGTGCGTGCGCGCGACAGGCGCGACGCCCGGGGCGGCGGCGCGGGCCAGGGTCTGCAGCAGCAGATCGCCGACCGCCGCGTCGCGATAATGCGGGTCTTCCGCCGGCACGACGGCCCAGGGCGCTTCGCCGGTCGACGTCATCTCGATCATTTCGAGCGCCGCGTCGTTCAAGCGCGCGCGCTCCTTGGCGGTGTCGATCTCCTCCCATTCGAGCACGACAGGACGGCGCATGGCGCCGTCGGCCTTGCGCAGGCCGGCCAGGCGCCGCCGCGCTTCGCGATCGTCGAGGTAAAGCCAAATCTTCAAGAGATGAACGCCTTCGAGACGCAGCATTTCTTCGGCTCGATTCATCTCCTCCAG